>QIAI01000321.1 GCA_003224995.1 Acidobacteriota bacterium | reverse complement strand
TTCAAATGCTCGCCCGGGATGCCCATAAATTGCGGCAAGCCAGCGCCTGTGCCGATGAACACCGCGTCGTAGCCCTCTTCTCCGATCAGTTCGTCAATGGTGACTGTGCGGCCGACAACCACGTCAGTCTCGAATTCGACGCCCATGGCGCGCATGTAATCGACTTGCTCACGAATAATCTTTTTTGGGAGTCGGAATTCGGGAATGCCATAGACGAGCACGCCGCCGACTTCGTGCAGCGCCTCGAAAACATGGACTTGATGGCCCTTCTGTACCAGATCGCCCGCAGCGGTTAGGCCCGAGGGTCCGCTGCCCACGATCGCAACCTTCTTACCTGTGGGCAGCGCCCGCTTGATATTCTTGATGTCGAGGTGCTGCTGTTCGTAGTCGGCGACGAAGCGTTCCAGATACCCGATGCCAAGCGACTGGACTTTCTTGCCCATAAGACAGCCGCCTTCGCAGTGATCTTCTTGTGGGCAGACGCGGCCGGTGATGGCGGGGAGTACGTTGTCCTCACGGATTTTGGCGGCGGCTGCCAGGAAATCGCCCGCAACAATCAGTTGCACGAACTCCTTCACGTTCACTCCGACGGGACACTCATCGGTGCAGGCGGGCTTTGCGCATTCCAGGCAACGTAGGGCCTCCTGGCGCGCGAGGTCGGCGGAGTAGCCAAGGTTGACTTCGGTGAAGTTGCAGGCTCGGATCTGGGCAAGTTGCTCGGGCATGTGCTGGCGCGGAACCTTCATGCGCTGTTTGAGAGGCAGCGGATTCAGCGAGGCTTTGACCGGAGGTGTCATCGCTGGCCTCCGCTGGTTGCGCTAAGTTGGTCGAGTTCCTGGCGTACGGAAGTAAGTTTGGAATCGACTTCGCGGCGGAATTCCTCCATCGACTTGCGTTCCGCCTCGCGGTACATGGCATTGCGCTGGACGAGCACTTCGAAGTTCACGCGATGCGCGTCGAATTCGGGGCCGTCGACGCAGGCGAATTCGCTCTTGCTATCAATGAGAACGCGGCACCCGCCACACATGCCGGTGCCATCAATCATGATTGGATTCAGGCTAACGATGGTGCGGATACGTTCTTTCCGCGTGACGTCGGCCACCGCCTTCATCATGGGAATTGGGCCGACGGCGAGCACCAGGTCGATCCGGGTGCCATTGTCGATGAGCTGGCGCAGCTTATCGGTCACGAAGCCCTTGTCGGCGTAGCTGCCATCGTCGGTGGTGAGCAGCAGGGTATCGCTGACTGCCGCCATCTCGTGCTCGAGGATGACAAGATCCTTGTTGCGCGCGCCCACAATTGAGATGACCCGGTTGCCGGCCTTCTTCAGCGCAGCTGCGGTGGGGTAAGCCATCGCCGTGCCGACGCCGCCTCCCATGACCACGACGGTGCCGAAGTTCGCGATCTCCGAGGGCTTGCCGAGTGGCCCGACCACATCCAAGATGCGGTCGCCAGTCTCGAAAGAGTTAAGCAGATGGGTGGTCTTTCCGGCGGACTGAACCACAATATGGATGATCCCGCGCTCCGGCTCGGAGCGCTCGATCGTCAGAGGAATTCGCTCGCCTTGTTCATAGAGTCGCAGAATGACGAACTGGCCCGGCTTGTGTTTGCGGGCAATGCGTGGAGCCTCAATGGCGAAACGCTTGATTCCATGGGCAATGAACGCTGCCTGAACGATCTTGAACACACAGTACCCCGTATTTGCTACACTTGATTGTGCGGGAGTCCTCTCTACCCGGGCTGTGATGTGGGTCACGAGGAACGGAGAGCAGGATCACGAAGAAAAGGAATAGCCGCGTAGGGACAGAATATAGCCGCGTAGGGACAGACGCCTCGTCTGTCCGGCCGGGCGCCGAGCCCGGCTGCTTTTTTCGTATTGATCCGACCAACCCGACGCTCACAGCCTGCCGAGGAGGGAGGCGCCTTGGCTCTACGGGAGACCGCCCCCTGCGGGATCAGGTTTAAAAATCATGCCCTGGCTGGTGCGGCCATTCATGACGACCGAAAGAGGTGCATCAAACCGCAGATGGCGTACGCAGCCCTCTTCTTCGAGCGCAGCCTTGTTCGCCAGCCATTACCAGTCGACGAACCCTTCCCCGGCATCGGGGTTCACGGTGAAATATCCGACCTGGAAGGCTGTGAGGTTCTGAAAAAAATGGCTGCCCTGCGAGGGGGTGACTCGGAAATCGCGGAACCCAGCTTCAACGATGACTCGGGCTCCGGAGATTTCGTCCCACTCCACCGGGATGCCGAGCCATGGCTCGGTTGATCCCCAGCGCCCCACCCCGATCAGGAGATAAGGCCGGCCTTCGCCTCCGAGTTTCGCGTTGAAGTGGGCGACGCCACCGGCGACTTCTTTGCTGCGGGCGCGCTCGAAGCGATGGAAATCTACAACTACGACATCATGCAGGCCGCCGATGCGTCCATTCCCCAAAACTTTCGAACTCTGGCACACCAAACGCTGAGGATCGACCTCGTCCAGTCGCAATTCATCGCCCTCGCGGGATAAAACGAGGGGGCGAACCTGGAGGAATCCGAAATCAGCGGGGTCATCGGCCTTCTGCGCGAGGCAAGCGGCGAATTCAATTTCTACGGGACGGCCGAAAGCGTCTTCGCCCATCTTGCTGAGTTGCTCAAGCAGTGAAGCCAGCGGAAAGACATCATGCTTCAGGACAGGAGCGAAGCTCACCACGCGTGCTCCCGGACGGCTCACGCCGTCGTAGACCACGTGGTTGTCGGCGGAGTAGGTGGAGGCGAGCGCATCGAGCGTCCCATCCTTCTCGGCAGCGTCGAGGCCGAATCTCGCCTCGCGTAAGTTTGTTTCCGAAACCCCTTCACCGCGTTCGGCCTCATTCAGTTCGAGCGCCCAAAACTCGGATTGCGAGTTGCTCAGGATGTCCTCCACCGAGGAAAACTGCAGAATGTGACGCGGATAACGCGGGCAGAAGCTGAGGCACTTCCCACCATCAACCACGGCGCGTCCGAGTCCCAAGGCCACTGCGGCGATACCGTCCCGGAATTGCATGGGCGGAACAGGGTAGAAATTGTAGGAGCGCGCCACTCCGGAAAAGTCAGGATAAAAGCGCCCTCCGTGTGGCGCGCCGACCACCTGTTGCAGGATGACTGCCATCTTTTCTTCTTCCAGGCGGTAGGGTGTGGCACGCACGTAGGCTTTCGCGTGCTGGCTGAAGGTGGATGCATAGACGCGCTTGATGGCCTCCATAAGCCGCTCGAGCCGCACCGACAGGTCGGCATGCTGGTTTGCCAGCATGAAGGTTTCGTACACTCCCGTGAACGGCTGGTATTGCGAATCTTCAAGCAAGCTGGAGGAACGCACCGCCAGTGGATAATGCACCTCCACGAGAAACTCAAGCAGTTGGTTGCGCACGGTCGCCGGAAGAGCGCCTTCCAGAAATCGCCTCACGATTGCGTCGTCGTCGGAACAATTGAGCGCGAAGTCGGCGAGGTCGTTCTCGGTCAAAAAGCGATCGAAGACGTCGGTGGCCAGAACGACAGCGGGCGGAACGCTTACTTTCACCTCGGGAAACAGTCGGGCGAAGCGATGCTTGCGCAAAAGGTGGCGCATGAACGCCAGGCCACGGGCTTTGCCGCCGAGCGAGCCAACCCCGATCCGCAGAAAGAAAGCGTTGGTGGAAGCGAGCGCCGCGGGACTGAAGTCACCGATAAGGACTTCGCTTTGTTCGCTGCGATAGTCGGCAATGGAGGCGATCAGGTCGCTGCGCAGGTGCTCGGTACCGGAGAAATCGGAGACCTTTCGCGGGCGCAGTTTCTGGGCAAGAGCGAACTCCGTTCGCGCCATCAACCAGTGCGAAAAATGATTACGCTGCGCGTGGTAGGCGATGCTTTCTGCAGGTACTTCCTGCAGCATGGATTCCAGCGCGCCCAGATCGGTGGCGCGTCCCACTTCTGAAAAGTCCGGTAGACGAAACACGAAATCGCCAAAACCGAATTCCTCCATCAGTACCTGGCGAAGGTCGGCCATCAAGGTTGGAGAACGCTTGCGTAGAAAAGACAGGCCTTCGGCGAGTGCGCGCTCGCGGAACTGGGTGCGGCTGGTTTGCAAAACAATGGGGACATCAGGAACAGCGGTACGAATCAGGTGCGCCAGTTCGATTCCGGCTTCGGCGCTGAGCTCGCCATCTCGCGGGAACTCTACATCCGACACAACGCCCAAAAGATAGTCCTGATACTGCGTCACCAGCCGCTCGGCTTCCTCGTAGCTGGAGGCGAGCAATATTTTCGGCCGGGCGCGCATGCGCAGCAGGCGGTTCGCAACATTAATGCCTTCCCGAATGACTCGGCGCGATTGCGAAATCAGCTCCGTGTAAATCACCGGTAAGAAGGAAGAGTAGTAACGAATATTGTCTTCCACCACCAGAATGACGGGAACGCCGATGGATGCCGTGTCGGGCGCGGCGTTGCGCTTGTCCTCCACGTACTTGACGATGGCAATGAGCACGCGGACATTGCCCTGCCAGAGAAACACCCGTTCGATGCCGCTTTCTGGATTACGGGCCACGAAGTTCTTGAGTTCACGGTAGTCGTAGGCGAGCACGACGATCGGGATGTCGAGGCCCGATAGACGGATCTCGCGGGCGAGACGGGCAGCGTCCATGTCGCCGACTTCAAGATTGGTGACCACGAGATTGAAGCGCGGCTGCGAGCGCACCAGGGCCAGCGCTTCTGAGCCGGTGGAAACCTGGGTGATGCTGGGGATTTGCTGCAGGTTGAGTTCCAGGGACTCGCCAATCAAAAGCTCGTTGAGCCGCCCGTCTTCTTTCAGGATGAAGGAATCATAGAGACTGGAAACCAGCAGGATATCGCGCACCCGGAACGGCATGAGGTTCTCGAAACCCTCGAACAACCTCTGCGCGTCCATCGTAGCGTCGAGTTCCGGTTTCGTGGCCATGGCGAATTTCCGCGTGCCCATATGAAAACAGGCGGGGAGGAGTTCGTCCACCCCGCCTGACAACTTCTCGGAACAGAAGCTTACACGAGCCCCTGATCCAGCATTGAGTCAGCAACTTTCAGGAACCCGCCGATGTTGGCGCCGTTCACCAGGTTTCCGGGCGTGCCGTATTTCTCCGCGGTCCGGAAGCAGTTGTCGTGAATCGCGATCATGATTTTGTGCAGGCGATCATCGACTTCCGCGCGCGTCCAACTCAAGCGAGCGCTGTTCTGCGACATTTCGAGGCCGGAGGTCGCCACCCCGCCGGCATTTGCAGCTTTCGCCGGCCCATAGAGGATATGATTCTCCAGGAACAGCTTGGTCGCTTCCAGCGTGCTCGGCATGTTCGCGCCTTCCGCCACCACCGTCACGCCGTTCTTGATCAGGTTCGCCGCGTCCTTGGCGTTGATCTCGTTCTGCGTGGCGCTGGGGAACGCGCAGTCCGCCTTGATGTTCCACAGCGGGTTGTGGTCCGACTTGATATCGGTCGGCATGAAGAGCGCCTTTTTGAACTTGTCGGCGTACTCGCGGATGCGGCCGCGGCGCACGTTTTTCAGTTCCATGATGTACGCGAGCTTCTCACGATCAATGCCATCGGGATCGCAAATTACACCGTTGGAATCGGAGACGGTCATCGGCTTCGCGCCCAGATCGAGCAGTTTCTCGATCGTGTACTGCGACACGTTGCCGCCGCCCGAAACCAGGCAGAGCTTGCCTTCCAGCGTGTCCTTGCGGGTCTTCAACATCTCGGCGGCGAAATATACGCAGCCGTAGCCGGTGGCTTCGGGACGAATCAGCGAACCGCCCCAATTCAGGCCCTTGCCCGTGAGCACGCCCGTGAATTCATTGCGGATTCGTTTGTATTGTCCAAACAGGAAGCCGATTTCGCGGCCGCCCACGCCGATGTCGCCGGCTGGAATGTCCGTGTCAGGCCCGATGTGACGCTGCAACTCGGTCATGAAGCTCTGGCAGAAGCGCATCACTTCGTTATCGCTCTTGCCTTTGGGATCGAAATCCGACCCGCCCTTGCCGCCGCCCATGGGCAGCGTGGTCAGCGAATTCTTGAAGACCTGTTCAAACGCCAGGAACTTCAAGATGCCAAGCGTCACCGAGGCATGGAACCGAAGTCCGCCCTTGTATGGACCGATGGCGCTGTTCATCTCAATGCGAAAGCCGCGATTCACTTGAATCTTGCCCTGATCATCGAACCAGGGAACGCGGAACATCATGACGCGCTCGGGTTCTACCACGCGCTCGAGGATGCGAGCTTCCCGATACTCGGGATGCCGTTGCAACAGGAACCTCAATGAATCGAAAACTTCCTGTACAGCCTGATGGAATTCTGGCTCGGCGGGATTCTTGGCCTTCACATGGGCCATGACCTGTTCAATGTAATCGCCCGAGATTCGGGTTTCGGAAGGCGTCAGCGTACCTGCACTCATATCGAAAACCTCCTTGATTTATAAGGGCTGCGGTCAGTAACTCTATACCCTGGACGACCCCCCGGCCACTGCTTCGCCAAAGGCGTCCAGCACGGCATGTTTCTCACTCTTTCGGGCTCCGGAGCCACATGGGCAAGGTCGGATTCCAGGCGTGCACATCTTTCTGGAAATTGCGCGGCTTCACTTCGGCAACCGCGACCAGTTCGGCGGTATCTTCCGCACTTGCGGTGGCGCTGGCCAGGTAAGCCTCGATCTTGCTCTTGAGCTGCGGATCGGAGAAGAACTCCAGCAGACGCGAGGAATGAACTTCTCCATGCCCTGCACACAACGGGCACTGCAAGCGGTCACGATGCTCGGTCATGATTTACGTACCTCGACGGGACTTTGGGAATCCCCTGGGTGGGCAAATGGTAGGCCGGCCCATACGTGATTAGACCCGCCGGGAAGGTTTGCGGCAGTGATTCGAGCCACACCGACTGGTGATAGGGCTCGCGAGTAACTGGGTGCCGGGGCAGTGCGTTCTATTGACAGGGCAGAGCCCCTCGATTACCTTGGAACCCCTGCTGGGAAGACATCGCGATGACCGTCTGGCGCTGGACCTTGCTCATCTCGGAATTGTTTCTGTTTGCGCTGATCCTTGTGTTGCCGCAGGTGGATCTGCCCGCCACAACTTTCCGCGACGGAGCCGCCCCGGTCGTAGTAAGACTGCAATTCGCCGCTCCTCCTGCGATGCCCCCGTCAGTGGGATCGCACGCAATGCATTGCTTGCGAGAAATGCAGGAGTTCGTCCATAAACCGGAATGGTTGGCCTATGAAATGAGTTCTACGGATCGTCTCTTCCTTGTTTGCATTCTGCTTTGCTAGCCAGTTTTGCGTGTCTGCACATCTGAATCAGATTCTGTGTTTAGTTCTCAGCTCTGCTCGCAGGCTCTAATATTGGCTTTGATGTGAAGTGCGTTTCCCGCCAGAAAAGTTTTGCAGGTGTGATGCTCGAAATGCGGGGGTAGCATAGATTTGGTAATGCGCCGGGAGACCATCCCGGAGATGGTGGTTCGAAACCGCCCTCCCGCCCCAATCCTCTTCTCGCCGTCGAGCGCTTATCGAGCGCGTGCAAGAACCAGGGTGATGTCGTCGGGTTGTTCCTGATCGCCGATCCAATCATCCACCGCGGCGGTGACCTGCTCGGTGATCTCTACCAGGGGACGAGAGCGATTCTCGCGAACCAGGTCAATCAGGCGGGGCTCTCCAAACTCGCCAAAATCATTCTCCGGTTCGGTTACGCCGTCGCTGTAGGCGAGGAAGATGTCGCCCGGCTTGAGTTGTTCCGTGCCTTCGTCGAAAGAAAGATTATCGAAAAGACCGACTACGGTGCCGCCAGCTTCCAATCGCCGGATGGAACCGTCCTGGCTGATGATGACGGGAGGAAGGTGCCCGCCGTTGCTGTAAGTGAGCCGGCGCGATGATCCATCGTAGGTGCCCAGGAACAGAGTTGCGTATTTCTCCTGCGGAGTGCTCTCGTATAGTTGGTGATTCAGAAGTGCGAGCAGGGCTCCCGGCGAGACCTCGGCGCCCTCGATTCCGCTGGCCAGCATCATCGCGTTTCCGGCAGCGGCGCCCACTGCCACCGCTTCGCGCAAAATCGGCATGCCTTCGATGCTATAGGCACGCACTGCCGAGTGAATCGTCGCCATCAAAAGCGCCGCGGAAATGCCCTTCCCGCTCACGTCGCCCGCGGCAAGGATCATCCTGTCCCTATTCACCTTAAGGAAATCGTAATAATCGCCGCTCACGGTGCGCGCCGGACGACAGAAGCCGTGAACTTCCAGAGACTCCAGTTGCGAGATTTCTTTCGGAAATAACTGGGCTTGAACCTCCTGCGCGATCACCAGTTCATTCTCCAGGCGCTGCTTTTCTTTTTGTTCGAGAATGAGTTTCACGATCGAAGCCGTCATGCTGTTAAACGAGCTTGCTAGCAGCGCAAGCTGGTCGCTCGATTTCACCGGGATGCGGTGGCTGAAGTCCCCGCGATCGATGTGTTGAGTCGCCCGATAGATTTGGGCGACCACGATGGCGATGGCCAGGAGAATCAACTCCACGCCTTTTGCGAAATCTCCCAGCGCGGCGAACAACCTGCTGTAGAGCAGCGACGGCCGGGTCTGCACCCGAACCAGGGGCGAGCGCTGCTCGCGAGTTCCCGTCTCCCATTCCACGACCGGAAGCGGCGTACCGAAGGTGATCTGATGGTCGAACATGTTTTCGGCGGGAGGCACAGTTCCCGCAGTGAAGGTCGCGTGCGGTACCTCTGCCTCGTCCGGATTGCTGGCCCTATTCTCTTCCCGGGTCCCCGGAGATGATGAAGAGGCCTTCTGGTTAGCCTGCGAAGCGGGCTCCGCTCCAGGTCGGCTCTGGCTCCCTAAGGCTATACCCCCCGCATAAAACGTGATCTCGCCCAGATTGTTCGCGATTTCCTGCACCAGTTCCTGGTCAAGCGCTTCGCTGGAAACAACCGTCAAGGTTTCCGTGCGCGCGGGCAGGACGGTCGCCGCCCGCAAGTACAGATTGCCGTGATCGCGCACGATTTCACTGAATGAGCCGTGAATGAAAGTAGGCGGCGTAAACGTAGTGCCTTTGGCATCGCCACAGATCGGAAGCGGCTTCGTTCCTTGCCAGGCACAGACATCGCGATGCCTCCAGATCACGTCAGTTTTGCGCAGGCTATCGAGCAGGGCAATCGTGGGCGGTTCTCCGCGCTGCAGCCGGATAGCCAACTCATTGGCGATCGCGGAGTTCAACGCCTCGACATTTTGCAGATGCAGGTGGATTTCGGAAGTGACGATGAAGTTCGCAAATTGGCCCGCGAATAAGTAAATCGTCGCGAATGTCATTGCGAATAACAGCAGCGTGGGAATCACCCCAATGAACATGTAGGTGACAATCAGGCGATTGCGCAGGCGCCACAGGATTTTGTTCTTCAGCCAGCGAAACCCAACCACACAGAAACAGAAAATCGCGAGAAAGCTAAGAAAACTGACCCAGCCGCCCAGATTTTCGCCCCGCGAGATCTTCAGCGTCCGGGAAAGCTGCTGAAGCACAAACAGGAAGACGGCGAGCCCAAGGCAGTACCAGGCAAATCGCGACACGCGGGTCATCGGCCACAGTCCGCGTTGCTTCAGTTTGTCTCGTAGTGCTGGGTAGGAAAATGCCATGGATATAAGCTTCGATTATGACAGAAAGGGAAAAGGTGCATGAACTAGGGTTGATGCGACACGTCACCGGCCACCAGACCAATGACTCAGGCTGGAGTCCGCGCGCAACGGAGCGGCTCCGTCAAGGCCAGCCGAAGAATAATCAGGGTTTGAGAGCGGCTTGAGTTTCGGAGCGCCGAACCGCAACCACGCGCGGGTCTGCCAGGGTTCCGGTTACAGAATAGCCAGTCGCCCCTTCGGAGATGAGTTTGAAATCGAGCTTGCGGCTGAGTGACGCTTTTCCGGTCACTGCATAATTCGCCGTGGGAGCTTCCAGGCGAGCGTCTTGCAACTCGATATCATTGTCCTTGGCTGCCAGGACGCCCGTGAAGTGGCGGATCCGCAGCGGAGCGGCACTGACCATCACGTGAGGCAGAGCCCCGTCGCGCATGTCGAATCGAAGACTGCCCTTGGCGGATTCCACCAGTTCCCCGAATGTGAAGCCGGCTAACTCGAGTTGGTACTTGGCCCCGGCGGTGCCCACGATCCAATTGTCGTGCATGGCGTCCGCCACCTCGGCCAACGTCACGCCCTCGAGCGTCCCGTTGCCAACGTACGCGGGCGGCCTAGCGGTGAAATCAGCGCGCCATTCGCCTTGATGTCTCCCCCCAAATACCTCTCCCGAAACATCCGAAAGCCGTAACTTCCCCTGATCGAGCAATACCTTGGCGGAGACGCGCGTCGCCACAAAATTGCGGATCACTGCCCGGTATGCAGTTACCGTTCCTTGCGACGCGCTCGGATTCAGCCACTGATTCAGCCGGTCGGTGGAGACTTCGTCGGCATGAAGATCGAAATTGATCACGCAGGAAGGAGCAATGCACGGCCGCAGAATTGTCAACCATCCGGTCCACTGGCTCCCGGCAAAGGAAGCAGAAAGGCCTTCCACCTTGGCGGCCGTGTCAGCGAGCAACAGTCGCGCCGAGGTAATTTCTAACGGGCCATTCACGCCCCGCATCTCCGCGCGCACCGAGTGCAATTCTGCGACACCGGTTGTTAGCGGTGTGGCGAACCCTTGCCAAGGCCCGGCAATCTGCAGATCGAGTTTGGCGAGTCCTGTCGCAGCAGGATGAGCAGCGGGCAGCCCGCAGATATGAGCAATGGCCAGGAGGCGATGCACTTCTGCTTCGCCCTTGAGCGAGATGTTATATCCCGAATGTCCCATCCAACCTTGCAGGACCACGGGCACTGGACGTCCAAGTTTCAAAGGCACAGGACCAAAAGTGAGGCGAGGTCCGTCAGCCTTGGATACAGAATCGGGTTCGCGACGCGTACGAGCTTTCTTCTCGGACTTTTCCTGCGGCGCCGGGATGAGCGAAAAAGGAAGAACATCCACCAGCAGGTCGGTTTTTGCAGAGGTTGATTGCAAGTGAAAATTGCTGGTATGCCCGTCACCCTGCAGCAACAGGGAAGGGCTGGCGTCGTCTCGACGGACCTCAATCATCGCGTCCAGTGTTCCCGTGGCTCGCAAATCGTCAGCCAGATCCTTCTTCGCTCGACGGACCACGCCGAGAACTGCATTGACAGGAACGTTATCTGCCGCAAACTTCAGCTGAAGATTGCGGGCGCCTGTGAGATCGGTTGCTTCTCCAGTCAATGCGACCGTGCCGTCGCCTACGGGGGTTTGGCAAGAAATCTGGTGAAGGCTGTGCTCCGAAGTATTGTAGTGCGCGTCGCAACTTGTTTTTAGTTTTAGAGTACGCGTATCGGTAATATCAAACCGCCGAAAGTCGTCGAGCGAACTCTCGGTGTGAACCAGCAAATCTCCGGGCGAACCCTCGAGACTCATATCCACGCGGAGCGCGCCTCGCCAGCCGCGGTCCTCGCCTGATACCAGTTTGCTCAGTTGCCCGCGTTGCGCACCATCCCATAGCAGGTTGAGTTTCAGCGGAGTCTCGTGCAGCGAGGAAGCTCTCTGCCAGGTCCCATCCATGCTGAACTGCCCCGTATCGCTCAGGTTGAAGTCGGTCCGGATCGGTTGCGCCTTCAGGCGCACGCCCCAGGTATTTTCCGAGTCCTGCCACACCGAATATTTCGCATCGGTCAGCGCAAAAGATTTCTTTTCAGGGCCGACTTTGAAGTTGATGCGGCCCCGGTCGGCTTCAATGTAGGGAAAGGCGGGGCGAGACTGGGATGGGCGCTTGCTGGTAGGCGCGACCGTAATGCTGGCGGTACGCTCCAAAAAGTTTTCGATATTCCAGCGGCCATCCGGGCGCCGCACCAGGTTCAGACTCGGTTCCGAAAGGCTCAGCCGCGAAATCTCGAGGCGGCCGCGAAGCAGGGAACTGAGACGCAGAAACGCACTCACTTCCGGGGCCCGCAGCACCGGTTCGGCGCTAAACGCGGGATCGTCATGAACTACGAAACCATCCAGTTCAAATCCGGGTTGCGGAAGCAAGCGTACATGCACCCGGCTGATTTCAACCTGCCGTTGCAGCGCATTCCCAACGGAATTTGCGATGCGGCTCTTTAGGCGTCCTGCTCCCGGTCTCACCACGAACAGGGCGAGAAACAGAAGAATACATACCAGGATCACGCCACGTTTGGAGCGCAACTTCACTGCACGATCCGGAAGGTGCGACGCCATCGGGTCTCGTCGAAGAAATGCACTACTACATGCACCAGAAACCCGATGCGCTCGCTGAACTCTGTATGCCGGTACTGGTCCGGCGGCGTATTAAAGGACCAGTAGACAAACATCGGTCGCCCGATCACGTTCTCCTTCGGGATGAAGCCCCAATATCGGCTGTCCAGGCTGACGTCGCGGTTGTCTCCCATGCCGAAATAACTGTCGCTCGGGATCACGATATCGTCGCCCTGGATGAAGGAGCGCATCCGCTGTTGCCAATCGTTGGAGACGTTGTACGCGTCGGATGCGGGTACGGCAGGAAAGTTATCCCGATAAGGATCGTAGAACAACGGTCCCTTGTGCAGGACATAGGGCTCATTCAATTTTTCCCCGTTGCGATAGACCATTCCGTCCCGCAGGTGAATGCGGTCGCCCGGAATACCCATGATGCGCTTGACCACGTACAATCCCGGTTCCGCGGGTGACAGGAACACGACGATGTCGCCGCGCTTGATGTCTCGATAGGGAAGCAGCGGCCCATCCATTTCGTGCGTGGAGCAAATTGCTCGCGATTCACGAAAACGTGATCGCCAATCAGCAGGGTGTCTTCCATCGAACTGGAAGGAATCTCGAAGGCCTGCAGGATAAACGTAATGATGAAAAGACCGGTGACCAGGACAGCGGCCAGCGAGGCGAGAAACTCGACTGTAGTTTCGCTTTGCTTCTCGACCGGAGGGTTTTCCTTCTTAGCCATCTCTGTTTGGTTTCCTGAACCCTGAAATTACATTGTCTCAGCTGACTACGCGAAAGGTGCGGTCCCAGCGAGTGATCTGGAAAAAATGCGTGACCGCATAAGCGAGATGATAGAGTTTATCACCCACCGACGCGGGGATCGGCAGATCGTCCGTATTGCGAATCGACCAGTAAATGAGCAGCGGCCGGCCAATGATGTTCTCCCGCGGTACGAACCCCCAGTAGCGGCTGTCTGAGCTGTCATCGCGGTTGTCGCCCATCGCGAAGTAATGACCTTGCGGAACGATAAGCTGTCCATTCTCGACTAACTTCGGCATCTGTACCCACCAGTCCGCATTGATCCCCGGATCCAGCACGTCTAACCGGGGAAAATCGTCGCGAAAAGGATTGCGTTCCGGCTTGAAGTAACGCACGTAAGGTTCTGCCAGCGGAACGCCATTGACGAACACACGCTTATTAACCAGGTGAATGCGGTCCCCGGGAACCCCGACCACCCTTTTCACGAAGTGCTGCGCGGGATTGACCGGGTAGTGAAAAACGATAATATCGCCGCGACGAATCTTGCGATAAGGCATGAAGTGGTCAGCAATGCCGCCTCCGCCATAGCACTGCTTGTCGACCAGCAGGTAGTCGCCGGTGAGCAGAGTGGTTTCCATGGACGGCGAAGGGATCTGGAAGGCTTGCACGATATAGGTAATCACGAACACCGCAATCACGATGGTCGCCAGCAGCGACTGCAGCGAGGTCAGCCAGTCGGGAGGCGGGTCCCGGTGCGGATTAGCGAGGTTCGTCATCAGGAATCAGCGTGCAGGCGATTTCGGCGCAGGTTTCTCTTCGGGGTTTGAGGTCAGGGAATCTAAGTATTGCAGTACCTGCCGAGCGGCGTCTTGCTCCGCTTTCTTTTTGGTGCTGCCTTCCGCTCGTCCAGTGAATTCGACTTTCGCCTGTGCCGCCGAGGAAAGCCGGACTTCCACCGTGAATGTCTTGCTATGTTCCGGGCCCGCCTCCTTCACCAGTACATAAGATGCCTGCGGGCGGCCCGTGGCCTGCAAAGTTTCCTGCAAGGCCGACTTAAAATCCATGACCGGAACACCGGCACTCTCCGGGTTCATGCGTGCCAATTCCGGTGCGACCACTGTTTGCAGAATGAAACGGCGCGCAATCTCCAAGCCGCCATCCAGGTAAAGTGCGGCGAAAACCGCCTCCAACGCGTCCACCAGGAGGGCGGTTTTCCCCCGGCCCCCGCTCTTTTCTTCCCCTCGACCCAGGCGTAGGTAAGTTCCCAAGCCCAGGCCCTGGGCGACCTGCACCAGGTGCCGTTCACTGACAAGGTGCGCGCGCAACTTCGAGAGTTGCCCTTCTTGAAAAGCCGGGAAGCGTCGGAACAATTCTTCCCCGGTTACCAAGGCCAGCACCGCGTCGCCAAGGAACTCGAGTTGTTCGTTATCGCCGGGCCGCAGACCGTCTTTCGGAGACTGCTGCGCCTCGAGTTCCCGCGCCTGCGAACTGTGGGTGAGTGCCTGATCCAGAAGTTCAGGGCGTTGGAAGTGATATCCCAAAAGTCCTTCCAACGCCGCGATTTCTTTCGCTTTCATGCGGATTCAGGGCACAAGGAACTCATGCAAAATGTTCCGCGCCCGATAAGTGAGTCCTAAATCGTCCCGTCAGTTCTTCGCCTGATCAGGGTTTGGGAGGGGTCGTGCCGCCACCCACCAACTGGTTCAAACGGTCGCGTTCCTGGCGAGCGAGTTTTCCCGCGCTCGTGCTGTCCTGGGTCAATTCCACTGCGTGATTGGCCTCTTTGAGCGCTTCCGGATATTTGCCCTGCCGATCCAAGGAAATAGCGAGTCGCAGGACCACGACCGGATCGGGCTGCGCAGGAAACGCGTCCACCGACTTTCGCAGGTCCGCCTCCGCTCCGGCGAAGTTATCTTTCTTGAATTCCAGCGTGCCGATAATCGAATATGCGAAAGAACGCAATTGACCTTTGTAGGTGTCTACCTGCTCTTGCGGCGTGTTCGGCGGGATGGAAATGTCGGTGTCGACGGTCTGGAGTGCCTTCTGCGACATCTTCAGGGCTTCGTCCAGACGCTGGTCCTTATCGAGATCGGTATCGTGCGTTTTTTCGGCGAGTTCGCTCGCTACCGTAACCAGCAGTTCCGGATCGTCACCATCGAGAGCGAGTCCTTTGCGTCCCATTTCTACGATCTTGTCGGAGTTCCCGGCGCGCTGGTACAGACGCATGGTTGATTTGTAGAGCATGATGCGCAATTCGCTGTCCGGAAACTTCGTGGCGAAATCATCCGCGGCCTTTTCCGCCGCCGCCGCATCCGTTAAAGCGATGGCCGTCTTATAAGCTTCGTATTCTGGTTGCGTCTTGGCTTGTGGCGGACGCTTGGACGAGGTGGCGCCCGCCGCGGGGGATGTAGCTTGCGCGGGCGGCTGACTCTGGGTGGTCGGTTTGCTGTTGGACTGCGCGAAGCTCCAGGTCGCAACTGCCAGCACAGCACCGATCATCGCTGCTTGCTTCATGCTCTCTCCTTAGAGTTGGCGACTCTCACCAGGGAGAATCGAAGTACTTTCGAGTAAGCTTTTATCGCGGCGCAGGCGGCTCGTACGGCTGCTGCAGCCCGCGCTCAGCCGCCGCTTTCACCTCGGGCAGAGTACCACCTGTGCTGAGGGCCGCGTGATATTGATTCAACGCGTTCTCCCGCTGTTCCTGCAGGTCGAAAATTCTGCCGAGATAAATATGCGACCAGGCGATGACTTTAGGTTCCTGCGCCACTTTCAGGGCGCGTTCAAAATATCCCGTCGCTCCTGCCATGTCTTTATTCGCGGCTGCTATTTGTGCCAGTACAAAGAGGGCTCGCCCCGGATCTTCCTGGCCATTGCGCAGGGCTTGCTCCGCTAAATCCTGGGCGGTTTTCAGATCCCCGCCCGACATTCGCTTCTCAGCCAGCAGAAGCAGATGTTGATCTTTAGGACGCGAGAAGCGCAGTACCTCGGGAGAAGCGTTGCTGGCAAACTGAATCTCCGCCGCCCGCTTTTCTTCCTTCTTTAAATCGACGTTGCTGAGCAGGTCAATGTACGCGTTGCGAATCCCTTCCGGATTCTTCTCGAACTGAATAAGAGAGTCGTAGAAGTATCGGGTCAGGATGTAACCCTGCTCCATCGATTTTTCCACCGCATCGGAGCGCAGCGCTTCGGGAGTTTTGCTGTTTCCCTGCGCGCGAATCTCGACCGCCCGGACCAGGCACTCCGTAACCAGCAGCGAAGTGTCGATCTTGAACGCCTCTTCCATGGGCGCGCGCTTCACCGATTCCAGCAACGGATCGAGACGCTTGATCGATGCCGGATATTTCAGCGACAAAGGATCAAGCAGGTAATGCAGGTAAGTGTGCCGGATCTGATCCATCTTCAACTCCGACCCGGCGGGTGAGATCACCACGTAGTACTCGTTTCCATAGTTGCGCGCGTTTACCTGTCCAGGCGCACCCATGGGCTCCAGGTACACGGTGAAGCCGCGTCCCAGGTAGCCCGCGGAGGGCAGCTTTAGATAGATCTCGGTGTCAAACAGAGTCTTCGATAAGGGCTCGTGATAACGGTCAGCCAGCCGCGCATAAGCTTCCCGGTGCTTCTGCCAGATGGCATGCAGGCCTGCACGCTCATAAAAGGCGGCAGCCAGCTTGGCGAAGGGCACCACATTCGCAGCGTCCGGCGGCAACTCCGCTTCCTTCACCTTGGGAAGGAAATTGGGGGGATCTCCCAAGTACAGCGCCAGCGAAATGTATTGCGCCAGGTCGCGCGAAGGATCGGGCCGCACGTGCTCGTGGTAGTACTGGCACATGACATTGGTGGTCTCCAGCGCGTCATCGGAATCGTGAGCCGCTCGCCCCAATTCTCCGCGAATCTGCTTCCGGATCGGATCGGAGAGGTTCAGTTCCGCGTCGTACCCGCAGGCATTCATCGACGCCAGGATGGTGAACAGAGTCTCGCTGGTATCCAGGCTTACCTTAGGCGTGTTCTGCGCCAGACACACTCCCGGCAGCAGCGCGAGGACCAGCGCAATGATCGAATGTCGCAACCGGAAACCCAGGAAAACCTCCAACCGGGCGGTAAGCTGTAGGAGATACAACCACATAGTTTAAGAGGTTCCGGTCGGAGGGTCAAACGCAAGCGCGCCGCAGGAACTGCGAGGCCGCAGCGATTCGGACGGAAGTTTCTTCCCTTTTCAACCACGTACGCTGATCTTGGAGAATGACAGCACCGCGTGGCCGGTAGTCGGACGTCCCATCGACATGGCCGGACGGAAGGTGGTGAAGATCAGCATCCGTTTCACCTCAGGCAGCAGTTTCTGCGAACTGTCCGGGTCCGAGATGATGCGATAGTCCTGCACCCGCCCGTTGGCATCAACATACGCTTCAATCACCAGCGAATCCTCATTAACCGCGCTCAGCGTCGCGGCGAAAGACGATTCCTGCAGTTCCGGACCGGTGTAGAGCATCAGCGGCACATCGTTGTTCGTGGTGCGTGCCTGCAGTTCGGGCAGCGTAAGTCCCATTACAAATCCGAAGATGGCAATAGCTGCCAGCACTCCAGCCGTGGCCGGGACCATGAACGCGTTCATCGCGTTCTGAAAACGGATCACTAGGCCTTCAAGGCGCGAATTTTTGCTTGCGGCAGCTTCCCGCGAGATCGCAAGCCGGAGTTTCAATGCCAGATCCGCGGGTACCTTGGGGCGACCCACTCTGGCCAGTAATTCCTGAGTCTGACGGAGCAGCGCATACTCCCGATTACAGTGAGAACAATCGTTCAGATGCGAGCCCAGGGCGTGCATCTTTGTTCCCGAAACAGCTCCGTCAAGGTACGGCGAGAACAACAGCTTTGCCTCGGCGCACTTCATGAAGCCACCTCAAGTCCATCGCCAGCGCGTGCAATCCGACCCTCCTCGGATTCGTCTGGACTTAGCAGACCAAGTTCCGGACCCACTTCGCGGATGTATCCGGACAAGCGACGCCGCAACGCCTCGCGACCGCGCGTCAAGCGCGATTTCACCGTGCCCAGCGAAATTTCCAGTACTTCCGCGATTTCTTCGTAGGACATTTCTTCCAGATCGCGCAGGATCACGGTGCTGCGATACGGTTCTGGGACCTTGCGCAGTTCTTCCTCAACTCGCGCCCGCACTTCTTCATGCGCCACGCAGTCGAAAGGCGATTCCGCCTCATCCACCAGAGTTTCTTTCAAAGCCAACCCGCTGCTTTGGGAGGCCTCGTTTTCCATCGGTTCCATCGATGTCTCACGTGCCTTATGACGGAACCACCA
>QIAI01000320.1 GCA_003224995.1 Acidobacteriota bacterium | reverse complement strand
CGCTGAATCTTTCGCCCCAACTATGGCATCATTTACCCATGGCTAAAATCCACATTCCAACTCCTTTACGGCAATATGCCGGGAAGCAGGCCGCGGTTGAGGTGAAAGCCGGCTCCATTGCCGACGCCCTCTCCGGACTGGTCTCCCAGCATCCTGACTTGCGTCGCCACCTCTACACCGAGGACGGCAAGCTGCGCGCCTTCGTGAACGTCTACCTCAACGACGAGGATGTGCGCTATCTCCAGAAAGAGGCCACCGCGGTCCAGGACGGTGATACCATTTCCATAGTGCCTTCGATCGCCGGAGGCCGCTAGGTTCATGCCTGCTGGACTAACAACTCGAATGCCCCTCCTCAGCACCTGCTGCTGTTGTTGTCCTCTCTGTTGTTGTCGCTAGTAGTCCAGGCTGGCGTTCTCGAAATTGAAAATTCCACAACGAGGTCCTGATGGCCACCACATTTGAAGTCAAGCCCCAAGCCGCTACCCTTAGCAACGACGAGATCCTGCGCTACTCGCGCCACCTGATCATGCCCGAGGTCGGCATGGAGGGACAGCAGAAGCTGAAAGCGGCGCGCGTGCTCTGTATCGGGGCGGGCGGATTGGGATCGCCGCTGGCGCTTTATCTGGCGGCGGCGGGCGTGGGCACCCTCGGCATCGTCGACTTCGACGTGGTGGACTTCACCAACCTGCAGCGCCAGATCATTCACTCGACCGCTGACGTCGGCCGCAAAAAGCTCGACTCTGCCGCCGAGAAGCTGCAGGCGATTAATCCCTTCGTGAAGGTGAAGAAGATCGAGACTCGGCTTTCCAGCACCAATGCGCTCGAGCTGTTCCGCGACTTCGATATCATCGCCGACGGCACCGACAACTTTCCCACCCGCTATCTCGTGAACGATGCCTGCGTCCTGACCGGCAAGCCCAACGTCTACGGATCGATTTTCCGCTTCGAAGGGCAGGCCAGCGTGTTCGCCACGGAAGAAGGCCCGTGCTATCGCTGCCTTTATCCTGAACCGCCACCGCCGGGACTGGTCCCGTCTTGCGCCGAAGGCGGAGTGCTGGGGATTCTTCCCGGCTTGGTCGGCGTAATGCAAGCCACCGAAGTCATCAAGCTGATCCTCGGGGCTGGCGAGCCGCTGATCGGGCGCCTGCTGCTGATCGATGCGCTAGCCATGAAGTTTCGCGAGCTCAAGCTGCGCAAAAATCCTGACTGCCCGGCATGCGGTACGCACCCGACCATCACTCAGTTGATCGACTACAATGAATTCTGCGGAATCCGCGGGGAGGAAAAGCCAGTGGAGACGGGAATTCCCGAGATGCAAGTGGAAGAACTCAAGCGCCGCCTGGATGCCGGCGAGAATCTATACGTGCTCGACGTACGCGAGCCACACGAATACCAGATCTGCAACATTGGCGGGCATTTGATTCCGCTGGGCGATCTGCCCAAGCGCGTGAATGAACTCGACTCCAGCCGAGAGATCGTAGCCCATTGCCGCTCCGGCGTGCGCAGCGCGAAAGCCGTAGGTTTTCTGCAGCAGGCCGGCTTCAAGAAGGTACATAACCTTGCGGGCGGGATCCTGGCCTGGGCCGACAAAATCGATCCTAAGATGCCAAAGTACTAAGGAGTTTTTGGTCAGTAAGTGAGTTCATGAGGAGCGCAAACAATTGCGCTCCTTTTGTTTTTGCTACCTGCTCTGCCGCTTGGCGGAGCCCTAAGCGTGACACTGATCACTTGCAATTCGTACTTTTAACGGCATAATGCAGGGACCACGCGGTCGCAGTAAAAGGGATTCACGCCATGCTCGTCACCCGTTATCCTGCTTCTCGAACGATCGTCCTTGTCTCTCTGGTCTTAATAGCTGTGTTAGTGCCGCCGCTTTTTGCGGGATCCGCGCCTAACACCGATGCTACTTACCAGCAACTCCGTAACGTCACGCTAAGCGGGGAAAGCGTCGCGGTGAACAATCTGGTCTTAAAGCGTGAGGTGGCAACGTTTCACCTGCGGTCTGGCACGTTGTGCTTTCTCACGCCAGTCATGGGCAAAGTAACGGGCGCGGTGTTCGTGGGCGAGGGCAGTTTAGTCATTGATACTGCAATCCCATCCGAACGGTCCAGCTTGAAGTTGCTGACCAAGGGAGATGAGTTTGTCGAAAACTTCTCTCGCATGGTCCTCCGGTTTACCGACTCGACCTACGAGGAAGTCAAGAAGGCTGGAAGCACGGCGTCGGCGGGCTGCGAAGCTGATCAGTTGCAAGACAGCCTGCAGACGAGCCGGAAGAGACTCCGCTTCAACCTGAGCGCGCGCATTCTGCAGGACGTGCTCAGTCCTGCTCCCGACGGATTGTTTGTTGCCTTCATTCATGGCAAGCGGTACAGCGACAAAATGGTCTATGCCATCGACCCTCACGGGGCTCCCGAGTTCGCCTTGGAAACCTTTGGGGAGTTTGCTTACGCGATGTCCTTGGGGCCAGAAGAGGTTGAGTTGATGACCTACGAGGACAATAAGCATGGCTATTGGGGAGCGTTCCACTTGGCTTCCGAATACGCGAGCGGGCACGCCACCGGCGCCCAGAAGAATGGTTTTGTCCAGATCGATCATCAGATTCTGGATACGACCATCGAAAAGAATGGCAACCTGATCGGCAAGGCAACCACCACCATCGTGTCAAAGGTAAATGGGCTGCGGGTCGTGCCGCTCGAACTTTTTCGAAGGCTGCGAGTGCAAGACGTGACCGCGGCGGACGGCACATCGCTTGGGTTTATTCAGGAAGACAAGAACGAGGATGCCCAACTCTCGGTGGTTTTGCCAAAAGCCTTGGCACTCAATGAGAAATTGACTTTCACCACGACCTACGCGGGAAAGGAAGCAGTATTCAATACCGGTGGCGACAACTACTATCCGGTAGCTCGAAATGACTGGTATCCGAATAATCCTGCCTCTGTGCTTGGTGAATACACCAGTTACGATCTGACCTTCCGCATTCCCAAGGGCATGAAGATGGCGGCCACGGGCGAACTGGTCAGCGAAAAAAACGAAGGCGGTCAGAACGTCACGGTATGGAAGAGCGAAGGCGCCCAAACGGTAGCCGGATTCAACTTCGGCAGATTCCGTATCAAGGAAACCAAGCTCACCAAGCCTGATTATTTTGTGCAGTCCATCGCAAACGAAGACCCGCCCGACTGGGTGCAACAGATTCAGCACATAGCCAACGATGACACGCCCTCACAATTCCACCAGATGACGGGGCTCGCCCTGGGCACAATGGGGACAACCCCGCTGATTAAGAAGGCGCTGGCGGAGGGTCAGCTGTCGGTAGAAATCTATAGCGACTATTTCGGCCCTTCGGCTTTCAAGCACCTCGCGATCACTCAGCAGACCAGTTGCCGGTACGGGCAATCCTGGCCCGGACTGGTCTGGATTCCCATGTGCTATTTTTTCGATACTACCGTCCGGCATCAACTGGGAATGGATTTCGGAGATCACGGATACTGGAAAATCGTGACACCACACGAGGTCGCCCATCAATGGTGGGGACACACGGTGGGGTTCAACTCCTATCGCGATCAATGGATGAGTGAAGGCTTCGCCGAAGCATCTGCTTCCATCTACCTGCAAATGGTCGAGCAGAATCCGCAGAAATTCATCAACTTCTGGAAAGATGAACACGAGTTGCTGACTGCGCGCGACGCCCAGGGCTTTCGCGGAATCGACGCAGGGCCGGTCACCATGGGTTATCGCCTAAACAACACACGTGCTGGAGAAAACATCACTCGCAATCTCATCTATCCGAAGGGCGCATACATTCTGCACATGTTGCGCATGATGATGGCGGACAATCGCAATGGCGATCAGAAGTTCAAAGAGATGATGCAGGATTTCGTGAAAACCTATTCTGGCAAGGCCGCGACCACCGAAGACTTCAAAGCTACAGTGGAACGACATATGACGCCGGACATGATGCAGATCGGTGGCGGCAAGATGGATTGGTTTTTCGACGAATACGTGTATGGCACAGCCCTGCCTGCTTATAAGCTGAACTCATCCTTCGATAATAGTTCTAATGGTGACATCGTGCTGAATGTCACGCTGACCCAGTCCAACGTGAATGAACACTTTTCCATGCTGGTGCCCATTTACCTGGAATTGACGGATGGCCGCATCGTCAGGCTGGGCCGCGTTCGCATGACGGGCAACGAGGCCATCACTCAGAAGGTCCCTCTCAAAGGACTGAAGGAGAGGCCGCGCCGTGTCATCTTGAACTACATGGAAGACGTTCTTGCAAACTAAGAGCCATTCATTAGCGCAAAAGAAATAGGCGGGTGCTGACGCGATGCCGGACTTGATGTTAGGCGGTGAGAGATTCATCAGCGGGTCCATCGACGGACAAAGAAACGGGGAGCCTTCCGGCTCCCCTTATTCTTATCACCGCAAAATCGCTACCGTGTCGCGTCCGCCTTGGCGGCTTCTTCTCCAACCGCAAGCGAAAATTTCTTTCCGCTTAGGCGAACTTCGCTCAGGGACTTGGTCGCATCGCCGTTATTCTTTACGACGGCTGCGTCGTTCGACGATGCCGTCTCAAGGTTCACCATGTGCGCCGGAAGGTTGCGTCACGGTAGGCGTTCGCGATGAAATCGAACGCAGAAGGAGCTGGAATCGTGCGAAAGTGGATACTCATTTTTTCCATAGCTTTTAGCGCTAGCGTTGCTCCGAGATTGCCTGCCCAGTCTCGACCTGGTTGCTCAGCGTGTGGCCAAATTGAACAGGCCCTCGAAGACTTTGGACATTTGAAAGCGGGTATGACGCGTCGCGACGCGGAGCAGTATTTCGCTCTGGACGGAGGCATGAATTTTCGAGGTCAAACACGATATGCTTACAAGAAGTGTGAGTTCATCAAGGTTGAAATAACCTTTGAAAATGAGCCCAGCGTACAAAACGATTTTTCACCGAAAGATAAGATCACGAATCTTTCCAAGCTGTCCCTGGAATTTCCCTCATACGACTAATGTGCGTGAGATCTCAAGAACCGTAGCCTTGTGTGTTGTTTGCCTCCTTCCGTCCATCTCAATTGGAGAGGAGTGCGGCGAGGCAAGATTCGGAAGTGCTGCGGAGGCGGCAGAGTACTTGCAACATGCATCGGCGGCGGTGACACCCCTGGTGTGCGCGCAGAAAGCTTTTCAGCGAATTGCAAAGGCGACATCCGAGGAAGCAGTTCCTTTACTTCTTCAGCATCTGAGTTTCAAGAGACCCCTAAGCGAGGGCGAAAAGCACGGAATATTCATGCACGGACCCACTCCGGACACCCTGTACCCAGCAGTGCAGGCGCTTTTTACGATAGGTTTACCAGCCGAGTCCGGACTGATCGGCTTCCTTGCGCATGAAAACAACGAAAACGCAGTAGAGAGGAGCAACGCGCTCTATGCATTGTTGTTGATTTATCACGGCAACACACTGTCGGTAATTGAAAATGTGATGAAAGCCAGCAAGCTAACCCGCGACGATTCCGAGGGATCCCGTTTACGAGCTGCAGCAAGGGAAGCTGCCACTACGTGGTGTGACGATCGCATTAAAGAGAAGTGTAAGGAAGCCACACGATAGTCGCTCCGACGCAGGACGGCTCGCTCTCGTGAGGTAAGCAGCGCTTAGTACGTGGTCTGAGCGCAACAAATAGGGGAGCCGGGTGGCTCCCCTTCATGCTTATCACCGCACAATCACTAGCGTGTCGCGTCCGCCTTGGCGGCTTCTTCGCCCAGCGCGAGCGAGAATTTCTTTCCGCTTAGCCGGACTTCGCTCAGGGACTTGGTCCCATCGCCGTTATTCTTCACGACGGCTGCGTCGTTCGACGACGGCGTCTCAAGGTTCACCATGTGCGCTGGAACTTTGGCGATCACTTTCTTGCCTTGCGTGATGCTCAGTTCCACGCTCGGCCCGTTGCCGTCCCACTGCACTTTGTAGTCCCCCGGCTTAAGTTGGGTGCCGTTAATCGTGACCGGTTCCTGCACGCTCAAAGACCCCTTGTTGGCCGCGAATGCGCTGGTTGCCAGCAGCAACGCCAGCCCCAGAAAAAAGCTTTTCGAAGTTGTCATAGCAAATCCCTTCTCTCTCCCGACCCCAGTCGGGCATGGTTCTGGGCGGCCTGGGTGGCGCCACCGGGAAGAAAACCGTATTGCGTTTTCCCGCCGTTGGCCTACAATGCTGCCGTCGGGGTTCAAGACAAAAGGGCCAGGCCGCAAGACCTTGTTCTCTTGCTGGGGGGATGGATCTCATCTGGCCGCCAAACCGTGTTGAGACCGTCCCCTGAACCCCGTAACTCTTCTATAAAACGAACGTGACTGGCAGGAAATTCCGCGCCTCACCCCGTTCGCAAACTGCTTAATCAGATACGACCGACCCCAACCAAAAGTTCCCTTGCCGGTTCAATCGGGATCACAGTTTTGGACGCTGCGCTCCAGCCATGGTTAGCAATTCATTCGCTCGCTATGCATTACTCAGGCGCACACAATGTTGTGTTGTTTTTGTCTAGGAGCTTGTTGAAATGTGAACTGCGATATAGATTCACTACACCGTCACAGAGACCCGGAAAATACAAAATAAATGCCACTACTACTTTCTACCTTGCAGTGGTCTGGGTTGCGTTTTGGAAATATGACAAGGAAGTAACGAAAGTCACCACGAATTCACAGGGGACAAAGCAAGTCACGAATCGCGCCCTGAAGTTCTCTGTGTTCCCTGTCTTTGTGCTGAATTGTGAGTGGTGAAGAAATAAATGACATAAGGAAAATCCTGAGTGAAGAGAACAATTCATTGAAAACGCAAGGTCCCTCCACTCCGCTTCGCTCCGGTCGGGATGACATACTTATGGCGCGAATTTGCGGGACAGGATACTAGAATGCTGCGCAAAAAAATTGCAGATTCAAAAAAGCCAACCGCAGGCGCTGAAGCGCAAAGCTAATTTCAACGTCATAGCGGCACACCGAGGTCGTGCCCTTCCCGATTCGCGATCGATTTTCACTTTGTCCGCGGACAACTAGATCCGCGGAGAAGGCGACCTTCAGCACTACTTTGCCTAGGCGATCTTCAGCACAACCTTGCCGAAGTTTTTACGCTCTTGTAACAATCGATACCCTTCCGCAGCCTGTTGCGCGGGCAAGACATGCCCGACCACGGGTTGCAGCTTACCTTCCGCAACCCATGCCGAGAGTTGCTCCCATGCCTGGTTCATCAACTCGCGTTTGCTCGAGAGATAAGTCAGCCATAGTCCCTGCACGCACGCCGCTTTTGCGTAAAGGGCGCGCACATCGAGTTGCGGCTGCTTTCCTGTCGCGGTTCCGTACTGAATCACTTTTCCGAAGTCGCGCAGGCAGCGGATACTCTTTGCCGTATGCTCACCGCCCAGCATTTCGAAAACAGCATCGACGCCCTCTCCGTGAGTTAAATCTTTCACAGCTTCTTCGTAGTCGCGTTCTTTGTAGTTAATGCCGTGCTGCAATCCGAGTTCTTTCACCCGCGTCAGCTTGTCGTCGGAAGAAGACGTTCCATACATATCCGCGCTCAGAATCCTTCCGATCTGCACGGCGGCTGTTCCCACTCCCCCCGCGACGGCATGAATCAGCACACGCTTGCCGCGGCTGGCATCGGATAGAAAGCCAGCTTCCCAATACGCGAAATACGCGGTGAAATAGTTCACTGGAAAAGCGGCCGCCTGCTCTTCATTCCAGCCGTCCGGCACGGTCCACAGCAAGTTCGGCGCTGCCGCGGTCTTTTCGGCGAAGGCCGCCCACTGGGTGTAGCCCATGACCCGACGCCCGGTGCCTTCCTCCACTCCGGCAAACTCCCGTCCCGCCACCAGCGGCGGCTTGGGCGTTCCCGGGTAACCACCTTGCGAAGTCATCAGGTCGGCGAAATTCAATCCGCCCGCCTTCACTCGCACCAGCACTTTGTTGGAGTCGGCTACCGGCTCCGGCACTTCGCGCAATTCCAACACCTCGGGGCCACCCAGGCGCGTGATGACGACAGCCTTCATAGGCAAAGTGTAACAGGCCGACGCGACTTGCGAGCCCGTACCATGACGGGACCAGCTGCCGACCACACCGCCGGCGCATGAGCGTTCGAGCTGTTTCGACCCTTTATAGGAGGTATATACTGGCTCGGTTACGGTTAGCAGTTTCCCCGATCCAGATGCATCCGGTAGGGGATGCGGAGCGCCGTTTTCATCCTTCATTCTTAGCTCCGCCTTACAGATCGTTGGCCCGGTGCAGCTGGAGGAGTCAACGCGGGAACTGGCCGCGGAAAGTTTGCGAGTACGTTCCCGGGGAGGTCCATAGTCGTGGACTTGGTCTTGGTGCGGTTTTTATTTGTTCTTATTGTTGCCGTTGCTTGTTACTTCATTCAGCCCTTCGGTCGCAGCGCTAACTTCGATGCCGGCATTGGGGTGCTGATCGGGCTCGGTGTCATTTTGTTCGAATGGCGCCTGCGACTGGTAAGCCTGAAGCGACTCATCGGGGCTGCCATCGGCAGCATCCTCGGCATCATCGGCGCCTACCTGTTCGCCCTGGTTGTCCGGAGTAGCGTTCCCGAGGGCCATACCCAGAGCTTCTTGCAGATCCTGGTCATGCTACTCATGGCCTATGTGGGTCTCATCGTGGGGGCGAACAAGGGCGACTTGCTGAACCTGGCTGCGCTCGGGGGCATCTTCGGCGGCGAGAAGCAATCCAAGAAGAGCTACAAAATTCTGGATACCAGCGTCATCATCGACGGCCGCATCGCGGACATTGCCGAGACTGGCTTCCTCGACGGCGTCATCGTGACCCCGCAATTCGTTCTGCGAGAACTGCAACTGGTGGCCGATTCCGCCGACTCGCTCAAGCGTAACCGTGGCCGCCGCGGCCTCGACATCCTGCAGCGCCTGCAAAAAATCGCGTCGGTCAACATCCAGATCGTGGAAGATGATTTCCCCAGTGTTCGCGAAGTCGATCTCAAGCTGATTGAGCTGGCGAAGCTCTATGAAGGCAAGATCATCACCAACGACTTCAATCTGAATAAGGTCGCACAATTGCAGGGCGTGGCGGTCCTCAATATCAACGAACTGGCGAATTCGTTGAAGCCCATCGTCCTGCCAGGCGAGACCATGCGAGTGTTCATCCTGAAAGAAGGCAAGGAATATAACCAGGGCGTGGCGTACCTCGACGACGGCACCATGGTGGTGGTCGATAACGCGCGCAAGATGATCGGCAAGACCATCGACATTTCCGTAACCTCGGTTCTGCAGACCACGGCGGGCAAGATGATTTTCGGAAAATGGGATGAGCGCGCGGCCGCGCGCCAGGACGCAACCCCTCGTCCCGTGAACCTGGCTTCGTCCCCGGCAACTCCCGTTCCCAACGGAGTCGAAGTCAAGAAGCCGCCAGCCGTTATGGTGGATCGTCCAGCAGAGTAGCCCGGAGAAGGGACGGGCGTCTGGCCCGTCCCGGCTCGTCCTTCATGCAACATGCAGTTCCGGTCCCGTCTTCGGCGTTAAAAGATCCCGCTTTATGAGGAACTCATGCGTACTCTAACCATCGCAGTCATCGTCCTTGCGCTGAACTCCTGTATGCTCGCTCAGACCCAAACCGCCAGCCCGGCCGCCAACCCTCGTTTCAGCCCCGGCCTGCTCGACCAGAGCATCGATCCCTGCACTGACTTTTACGCCTATGCTTGCAGCAAATGGCAGGCGCAGAACCCGATTCCCAGTGATCGCCCCTCCTGGGGACGCTTTAACGAACTGCAGGATCGTGGTGAAATTCTGGTGCGCGGCATTCTCGAGAAATATTCCGCCAACGATCCCAAGCGCAGCCCGATCGAACAGAAAATCGGCGACTACTATTCTTCCTGCATGGACGAGTCCGCGATCGAGAAGGCCGGCGCCAAGGTCCTGGAACCTACCCTCTATCGCATCGGCGCATTAAAATCCAAGGACGACTTTGCCAAGGAAGCCGTTCGCCTGCACCGCGATGGCATCAGCGTATTCTTCGAATTCAGCTCCCAGCCCGACTTCAAGAACGCTCAACAGGTGATCTCCGCCGCCGAGCAGGGCGGCCTTGGCCTGCCGGATCGCGACTACTACCTCAAAGATGACGAAAAGTCGGTAGAAATCCGAAAACAGTATCTGGCCCACGTGCAGAAGATGTTCGAACTGCTCGGTGATCCCGCGGAAAAAGCCGCGAGCCAGGCGAAAGTCGTCATGGACATCGAGACCTCGCTCGCCAAGGGCTCCCTGGACCGCACCAGCCAGCGCGAACCGGAAAAGATCTATCACAAGATGTCGACCAAGGAATTGGCCGCGCTGAGTCCAGATTTCGGATGGCAACTCTATTTCTCCGAAATCGGAGCGCCTCCCATCGAGTCGCTGAACGTCGCCGAACCCGACTTCTTCAAGCAGTTCGACGCCACCCTCAAAGCAACCTCACTCGATGACTGGAAAACTTATCTGCGCTGGCATGTGGTTCATTCCCAGGCACCCATCCTGCCCACGCCGTTTGTGAATGAAAACTTCAATTTCTTCTCCAAAACGCTGCAGGGCACGAAAGAACTCGCTCCCCGCTGGAAGCGTTGCGTACGCATGGCGACCGGCGATCTGGGCGAAGCGATTGGACAGAAATACGTCGAGACCACTTTCGGGGCCGAGAGCAAAGAACGTATGTTGAAAATGGTGAACGCGCTCGAGGCCGCACTTGGCCAGGATATCCAGACGCTCTCCTGGATGGGCGATGAAACCAAGAAGCAGGCCACGGAGAAACTGCACGCCATCACCAACCGCATCGGCTACCCGGATAAGTGGCGGGATTATTCCAGCTTGAAGATCATCCGCGGCGATGCCATGGGGAATTCGCTTCGCTCCAACGCCTTCGCCGTGCAGCACGACCTCAACAAAGTCGGCAAGCCGCTCGACAAAGGGGACTGGCCGTATCCTCCGATGACTGTCAATGCCAGCTACAACCCGCTGCAGAACAACATCACGTTTCCGGCGGGCATCCTGCAGCCTCCCTTCTTCGACAACCAGACCGACGACGCCATGAACTTCGGAGCGATCGGCGCTGCTATTGGTCACGAATTAACCCACGGCTTCGACGATGAAGGCGCCAAGTTCGATCTCAATGGCAATCTGAAGGATTGGTGGACCAGCAAAGACAAGGAAGAATTCGAGAAGCGCACCAGTTGCGTCAAGGATCAGTATGCCGAGTACAAGCCGCTGCCGGATGTAAAGCTGAACGGGAAATTAACCCTGGGCGAGAACACCGCCGATAATGGCGGCCTGCGGATTGCCTACATGGCGCTGCTGAGCACGCTAGCTGGAAAGGAACCGCCCCCGACCGACGGCTTTACGGCGCAGCAACGTTTCTTCCTGGGGTTTGCCAACATCTGGTGCCAGAGCCGCACCGATCAGATCGCCC
>QIAI01000319.1 GCA_003224995.1 Acidobacteriota bacterium | reverse complement strand
ACCGTTGTTCGCCACAGACGTGACAGAATTTCGATCCGGGGATGAATTCAGTCTCGCAACCATCGCAAGCCTCCACCATCCCAGGCGAGGCAACCGGCGTGAGCACCACTGGGGGCGCAACCACGGGCGGCTGCCAAAACTCCCTTTCGGAATTATGCGCAACTTCCGACATTCGGAGGAACCTCCTAGTCAGTGAACGAGGCAAGCCAACAACCAAATGCTCGGTCGCTGTAAATAATTGAAATTGAAAGGCTTGGCCCACCCTGCCAATCACTCAAAGTTAATCGTGACGAGCAAGATTTACCGCAAGCTAGGGGAAAGATGCACAGCTAAGGTGAAATTATAGGAGTAATCCGGTGAAAATAGACGGTGGAGTACAGTGTCGTGCTTGATTCCTCCGGAGTCGGGTAAACTGTCAAGTCAGGTGGGCGTTTCACTCCAAGGTACGTTGTACGACTGGTTGGGCAAGCGGGCAATTCGAGGTGTGCTTGCCGCAAGTCTTGCGCTCGCAGTGTGCGGCGCCACGCAAGCTGCGCGCTCCGGCGATACGGAACCGCAGAAGGCGACGATCTACCGCCCCGCCGATCCACTCAGCGCCTCCGCCTTCGATCACTTCTACAACATGGATTACGACCGGTCGGTGCAGGAATTCCAGAAAATTCTCGACCGCCATCCCTCCGACCCTTTTGCGGTCAATCATCTTCTGACCGCAGTGATGTTTCGCGAACTCTACCGCATGGGTGCGCTGAATACCGGCGACTACGCGAATGATAGTTTTATCGGCACCGCTCACCATCCTGCGGACCCCAAGAGCAAGACCCAGATTAAAGAGCTGGTGGATCGCGCCGAGAAACTCGAAGAAGAGCAATTGAAGGCGGATCCTAAAAACGTCGACGCCATCTACGCCCGAGGGAACACCCGGGCACAGTTCTCGACGTACACCGCCCTGGTCGAGCGGGCATGGTTCTCGGCGTTGCACAACGCCGTGGGAGCCCGGCATGATCACGAGAAAGTGCTCGAGCTCTCGCCGCAATACACCGACGCCAAGCTGGTGGTCGGAGCGCACAACTACGTGATGGGAAGCCTTCCCTGGGGAGTCAAGGTTGCGGTTTCCATGGTCGGTTTGAGTGGAAGCAAGGAAAAGGGAATCGAGTACCTCTACGAAGTTGCGCGCGCCAACACCGAAAACAGCGTCGACGCGAAGATTGCTCTTCTGTTGTTCCTCCGGCGCGAACATCGCTATAGCGAAGCCCTTGGGCTTCTGCGCGGCATGATTCAGCAATATCCTCAGAATGTGCTGATGGCGCTGGAGGAAGGGACGTTGTTGCGTTCGTTGGGTCAGTACCAGGACGCGGCCGCGGTCTACCGGAAAATTTGGGACGCCGGGCGGGCGGGGAAGTATCCGGGATTGCATTACGAGGTGGCCGCCGAGTATTTAGGAGACCTGCTGCGCAGCCAGAAGGACTATGCCGCTGCGGCGGCCGCTTACGACATGGTCGCGCAGGTGCAGCAGCCCGATTCGGAGATTCTGCAGAAAGCGAACCTGGGAGCCGGGGAGATGTACGATCTGCAGCAGAAACGTGATCTGGCGACTCGCAAATATCAGGCTGTGATTGCCACCAACTCCAATAGTCCACCGGCCGACATTGCTCGCAAGCGTTTGAAAGAGCCCTACCGCGCGGATTAGTAAGACTCTTGGGTAAATGAAGGGTGCGATCTGGTCTGAGGAAAAGGCCGACGGGCGAGGACGCCCGTCGCTCCACCGATTGCTATTCATACTTCAAACACATGAATCCCGGGAGGGGATGGAACTTCTCCCCGGGAATCGGCGTATCTTATAACTGGAGGTGGAAGTTATGTATTGCAACTATTGCGGCAAAGTCATTCAGGACGATGCCAACCTCTGTGCGTACTGCGGCACGCGGGTCGGGGCCGTGACCTCGCGCAAGCGCCTGATGCGTCCGCGTGGGAACCGCAAGATTGCAGGTGTGTGTGCAGGCATGGCCGAGTATTTCGATCTCGACGTCACGCTGGTGCGGGTGCTTTGGCTCGTGATCACGATTTTCTCCGCCATCATTTTCGGCACACTGGCCTACATCGTGGCTTGGATCGTTATGCCGGAAGAGCCGGAGACGTCACTTGCTCCCCAAGACCGGGTTGCTCCCCATGGCCATGAAGTGACAAACGGCTAGGGCAGTTGAGTGCGCGCAACCCGGACGCTCGCGCAGCGGGTACAATCCCGGCATGAACCGAATCCGCAGCTGCGACGCCGAAATCGCCTACACCGTCCTGGGCGAGGGCCCGCCGCTGGTCTTACTCCATCCCTTTCCCGTCCATCATGAATTCTGGCTTCCGGCCGCACAGGCGTTGACGTCCCGGTACCGAATCGTGATGCCGGATGTGCGCGGACATGGTGAATCCGATATCGGGGAGGGTCCGGCCACCATGGAGAAACACGCCGGCGATCTGGCGCGGGTGCTGGACGACGCCGACGTCGGTCGCGCGGTATTCGCCGGAGTTTCGATCGGTGGATATATTCTGTTTGAATTCTGGCGGCGTTATCGCGGCCGAGTGGCGGGACTCGCGCTGTGCTGCACCCGCGCACAAGCGGACACAGCCGAAGGTCGGGCCGGGCGCCTGAAGGCGGCCGAGGATGTGCTCGAGCGAGGAACCGAACCCTTCATCGAAAGTATGCTCTCCAGAGTCTTCAGCCAGCGGACATTGACGATGCGGCCCGACCTAGTGGAAGAGGCCCGCGGCATGATGCGGAAGATGTCGCCAGCCGATATCGCCGAGGTACAGCGCGGCATGGCACAACGCCCAGACTCGGTTGCCACACTGGCTAGCATCAATGTTCCCACGCTGCTGGTCATGGGCGAAGAAGATCGCTTTGCCCCGGCCGCGGACGGTGAACTCATGCGAAGTCACATCGCGGGAAGCAGCCTGGCTATTATTCCTCAGGCCGGGCATTTTGCCGTATGGGAGCAGCCTGAAGAGGTCGGAAGGCTGCTGCGGCAATTCGTGGACGCCTGCCACTGAGCGGGATACTGTTCTAGCCGGAACGGTCCTTCGGAATCGCCAATTTGGAGTGCTGTAGAGAGAGACCTATAATTTTTGCGAGGTGCTTGCATGATTGCTCGTCATTGGCGCGGTTGGACGGAAATCCAGGATGCGGATGCCTACGAAGCGCTGTTGAAAACCAAGGTGCTGCCCGGCTTGAAAAACACCGAGGGATATTGCGGGGGCTACGTTCTTCGTCATGATGAACTTCGCGAGGTGGAGTTTGTGGTCATCAACCTGTTTGACTCGCTCGAGGCGGTGAAACGCTTTGCCGGACCCGACTACTACAAAGCCGTGTTCGAACCCGAGGCCAGGAGGCTTTTACGCAGGATTGAGCCAGAGGCTACGCATTACGAAGTGCGGGTGCAGAACCCTTAGCTGTGCTGAGAGCGCGGGACCCTGGCGACTGCTGCAGCATGCCGGCGCTACAAAGTCCAATGGAACGCGACGAGCGCGTTACGAAATGTTTCTTGGCATGCTCGTTTGCTACAATTCTCCCGTCTATGCTCGATACTTTTCTTGTCCCCGAGAAAACCGTGGCTCAGGCCAAGGGCGACGGTCCTTCCGTTGACGTGAGCGCTGCTGGCAATCGCGTGCTGCTGGCTACCCTGCACATCACCAACATCGTCGAGCAGGAATCGCTGGACGTGGGCATCTACGGTTCGGCGGACGGCGCTACGTGGACACCCAAGCCGATCGCAGTCTTTCCGCAGAAGTTCTATCGCGGGCAGCAGCCGCTGTTGGTTGATCTTGGGCAGCATCCTGAGGTGAAGATGCTTCGCGCCCATTGGGACGCCCATCGCTGGGGGCGCGGCACGGAGGTTCCCATGTTTGAATTTCACGTCAGGTTGAAGGAAGTTCCGCCGGAGGTGTTGCGCGAGGCAAGGGCTGAGGCCAAGGCAATGGCGTAGAGCTTCGACAATTTTGAGGGCGGGGAGGCTTCGGCTCTCTCTGATATGCGATCACGTCGGTCATCGCAAGGCTGCCTTTCACAGGCGGCCTTTTTTGGGCCCAATCTTCGATTCTCACGCGGGTAGTTCTAATCGAGCTGCGCTCGATTGGGCAGCCGGGGGCGTCTGCCCCTACGTGAGCGTCTTGCGCTGGGCCGGGGTCTTATTCGATATATTGGAGGTGACGATGAAAGCTGGCTCTACGGTCACGATTCGGCCTGCGCAGCACTTGAGCGGAAGCTTGCGCCTTCCTGGGGACAAATCCATTTCTCACCGCTACGCGATGCTGGCTGCGATCGCGGAAGGGAAGTCGCGTTTCGAAAATTACTCGACTGGGGCCGACTGTGCGAGCACTTTAGATTGTCTGCGCGGGCTCGGGGTACATTGCGAACGGAGCGACGGCAATCTGATCGAAATCGAAGGGCGTGGCCTCGCCTTGCAGGCACCCAACGGGCCGCTCGATTGCGGGAACTCCGGTTCGACGATGCGCATGCTGAGCGGAATCCTCGCGGGGCAGAGTTTTTCTTCGGAGCTGATGGGCGATGAATCACTCTCCCGGCGGCCCATGGCGCGGATCATGAAGCCGCTCACCCAAATGGGGGCGAGCATCACAGCCGCGGAGGATCGTCCGCCGCTTCACATTCGCGGTGGGACTCTGCATGCGATTCGATACAAAATGCCGGTGGCCAGCGCGCAGGTGAAATCGTGCCTGTTATTTGCCGGGCTATTTGCCCAAGGCGAGACCGAGGTCGAAGAACCGCTGCGAACGCGGGACCATGGGGAAGTTGCGCTGCGCGCCTTCGGGGCCGAACTCAAGCGTAACGGCAACTCCACCTGTATTAGCGGAGGCCAGCGCTTGCACGCCATCGAAGGGCGCATACCGGGCGACCTTTCGAGCGCCGCTTTTTTCTTCTGTGCTGCTTCGCTTTTTCCCGGCTCTGACCTGGTAATTGACTCATTGCTGATGAATCCGACGAGAGCCCGCCTGCTCGACGTCCTGATCGGGCTGGGGGTACGGATTTCGATTACGCAACTGGAAGAGCAACATGGGGAGCTGGTCGGGACGGTGCGAGTGGAAGGGCACCAACTCAAGTCCGCGGACATTGCGGGGGCTGACTCTTCCGCCCTCATCGATGAAATTCCGGTGCTGGCTGCGATTGCGCCCTTCACCCAGAGCGGCATCCAGATTCGCGGTGCTCGTGAACTTCGGGTAAAGGAATCGGATCGCATTCAGTCGATCGTCACGAACCTGCGCGCCATGGGCGCCAGGGTGGAGGAGCATGACGACGGCTTCACGGTACCGGGCGGCCAGACGTTGCACGGAGCCGAATTGGATTCCTTCGGAGATCACCGCATCGCGATGGCTTTCGCCATTGCCGCCTTGCGCGCGCAGGGAGAAACTCACATTAAGGGGGCGGAGGCCGCTGTCATTTCCTTTCCGGCCTTCTTTCAAACGCTGGAAAGCCTTGTCCAGCGCTAGTTTCGCGGCATTCCCAATTTGAGCGCAGTTCGCCGGTTACCTCCAACGGTTACCGCCGTTATCTTTCTGCGGCAGGATTCCTGGAGAACAATGGCAGGAGTTCCGAGACCTTCCTGGACGCGTCACCCTCGGACGAGGAACCTGAATGAAACTGAAACTGGCCCTGGCGGCTCTTCTGCTTGTCACTCTGGCGCAGGCTGAGGATGCCAAGAAGTACCACAATGGCAAACTTCTCCAGATGGAATCTCTGCAGTGCACAGTGTTCGAAAACCAGAGCGCGAATGCCTCCGACTCTGCCCTTTGTCACGAATACGTTTTACAGGGAGACGATCTCCTGTTTCATCTGCGCGCGAAGGACGTAAGGCGTCCGGTTCTGTTGCCGGTTGGCAAGCAAGTGGGCTATCGCATGGAAGAGGATCGATTTTATTTACGGCTGGCGGCCAGCGACAAGAAGGAGCATGAGTATCTGGTGCTCTCCATCGAGCCGCGCGAAAAATCAGAAGCCCGCGTACAGACAGCCCTGAAGGTGAATCACCTGCAATAAGTTTTCATCCTAGTTCCGAATCGCGGCGCGGACGGCCAGGTCCGCGCCGTTCTCTTTTTTGCGCATCCCATGCACGCCACACTAGCCAGCAGTGTGCGCCCGCGCACGAATCCACCGACGCTACAGGAATCTCGGCAAATGGCTACAGTGAGGACAACGCCGCAAATCCCAAACCGGGTGTGCGCGCAAGGCATCTTACGAGTAACGTCCACCTTCCTGATTTCTGCCGCATTGCTGTGACGTCGCGCGGAGGGGTGTGGCCGAAGTAAGTCAAATCAGCAGCAGGAGAAATGAAAAACGCATGAAACGCAGTCTCATCATGGCCTTATTCGGGATTTTGTGGGCGGGTCCATCCCTGATGGCGCAGGATTCATACAATCACGTCGAGATCGGCGCTTTTGCCGACTACTTCAACCTTGCGGCGACCCATCCGCACATAAATTTTGTCGGAGTGGGCGGCCGCGCGGCTTTCAACGTGCGAAGCAGTGTGCAGATCGAAGCCGAGATGGCTTACGATTTCAAACGCAATTTCACCACCACATTCTCGAACGGCGTTTCGACGCAGTTGGTCAGCGTCAGCCTGCGCCCCTTGCATGCGTTGTTCGGCCCGAAGTTCAGTACTGGCGGCGGACCTTTCCGATTGTTCGGCACGTTTAAGGCGGGTCTGATCAACTTCAGCGTGTCGAACCAGAACGCGCTGTCGGCATTCCCGAGCTCGTTGAGTGACGTAACCACGGGTAA
>QIAI01000628.1:540-2545 GCA_003224995.1 Acidobacteriota bacterium | reverse complement strand
CCGGTCTTGCCGGAATTGTCGAAATCGGCCGCGTCCACGCCCATACCAGCGCGGGCTTTTCCCTCAGAGCTGAAAGCTATGCCGCTTTCGATCGCGACATCCTTGAACGTCCCGTTGCGTTCATTGCGGTAGAGCTTGTTAGGCTGAGTGTCGTTGGCAACCAGCAGATCGGGCCAGCCGTCACGATCGTAGTCGAGCATAGCCACACCCAGTGATTTAGAACTGCTGTCGAAGATTCCGCCGCTGGCGGTGACATCTTCGAATGTGCCGTCGCCGCGGTTGTGAAACAGCCAGCAGGTCTCGCCACGATATGCTTCGGGCGTGCAATACGACTTGTGCTTGCCGTCGAGACTGCAAAAAACATCGTGTTCAGGTGACCACTTCACATAATTGCAGACAAAAAGGTCAATCAGCCCGTCGCGGTCGTAGTCGAACCACAAGGCTGAGGTGCTGAAGGCCTGGCGTCCCGCAAGACCGCTGCTTTTTGTGACATCAACAAAAGTCCCTTTCCCGGTGTTTCTGAAGAGCCGATTCTGGCCGACACAAGTGATGAGAAGATCTGGGAATCCGTCATTGTTGTAATCTCCGATCGCCACACCCATGCCGTACATTTCGATATCCAGGCCGGCGCTTCGAGTGACGTCGGTAAAAGTCCCGTTGCGGTTATTGCGGTACAGTTTCAGGGTGCTGCGCTCACGCCGGTGGCCCGGCCAATCTGCGCCATTGATCAACAGGATGTCCTGCCAGCCATCGCCGTCGTAATCGAGAAACGCGCATCCCGAACCCAGGGTTTCGGGAAGAAATTTGCCGCCGAAAGCGCCACTATTGTGTTTGAAATTCACGCCGGCGGAAGAAGTCACGTCGACCATGCGAAATCCAGCCTGGGAAGCTGCAAATGCTTTCAGGAGCGGGAACGAAACGGTCGAAGCCAGGCCCGCCATGGTCAACAAAAAGCTGCGGCGATCCAGCCCAGACTCAGAGTTCACGGAAGGTTGACCAGCCCGTTGCGGATGGCGTACACCACGAGCTCAGCAGTTTTGTGAATGCCGAGCGCGTCCATGATGTTGGCACGATGCACGGCAACCGTGTTCGCGCTCAGCTCAAGGGAGGTTGCAATTTCCTTGTTCGACTTGCCGTCAACAATCATCTGCAGGATTTCCAGTTCGCGTGGAGTCAATCCCCCGCTCCGTTCACCTTTCAAGGCGGCGGGACGACGAAGCTGCGGATCCAGTACCGTCTCTCCTGATGCAACCCGCCGAATCGCAGCACTGAGTTCCAGGTCTACGGCATTCTTGAGTACGTAGCCGCGGGCGCCGGCGTCCAAAGCCTGTTTCACCAGCGTGTTCTCCGGGTGCATACTCAACATCAGAATCACCGCTTCAGGTTGTTCGCGCAGGATCTGCCGGGTCGCTTCCAATCCGTTCATGCCGGGCATGGCGCAATCCATTACGATAACGCTCGGCTTGAGCTTATGGGCGAGGCGAACTGCCTCGGAACCATCTCCGGTCTCGCCCGCCACCACGATATCCGGTTCATCTTCCAGCATGCGCCGGAAGCCACGTCTCACCAGGGCATGATCGTCGACCAGCAGTACCGAGATCTTATCCCGCATGACCATCCAGCGATTCCCGAGGTACCGCCAGGCGGACAACAGTGCCACCCTGTGACGGCTTGCCTACCTCCATCGTTCCTCCCAGTAATTCTGCTCTTTCCCGCATGGCCACCATGCCTATTCCCTTCTTCATTGCGGTCGGCGCGATTCCAGAGCCGTGATCCTCAACTTCAAGATTCAAGCCGGTCGAAGTGAACCGCAAACGTACCCACGCCTGTTTAACTCCAGCGTGCCGACTCACGTTGTTCAACGCTTCCTGCAGCACGCGATAGACATGAATCGCGCCATTGCCATTCACCTCGAACGGCTCACCGGACTTTTCATAGGATATGTGAATACCTGATTGCCGTTCCATGATCGGCAAGTACCAATCGAGCGTATTCTCCAGGCCGG
>QIAI01000628.1:0-366 GCA_003224995.1 Acidobacteriota bacterium | reverse complement strand
GTCGATTCCTGGGTCGAGATAAGTTTTTGCGCCAGTTCGCTGCGCTGCTCCGATAATTCGGCCAATTGCGCGAACAACATGCGGTTTGACCGTATCAGGTACAGAGACGTAAGCAGGATGGCACCCAGGGTTGCGGTCAAGAACAGGTACACCTGGCGCTGAACACGCTGATAAATATCCGCGATGCGTTGCGCCGCCTGCTCTTCGCTCTCATTGTTCTGCACCAGCAAGCGCGCCACCGCCGTGCTGAGGGCCTGCTGGCGTGCCTGCAATGTGAGCCGGATCTGGTTTCGAGCCTCTTCCGGCTTGCCATTTTTCGCCAGAGCAAACATACGGTCAACAGCGTCCCAGAACTGGGTAGCCATG
>QIAI01000318.1 GCA_003224995.1 Acidobacteriota bacterium | reverse complement strand
TGAATCGCGACTTGGCCTGCGTTGTAGGCTTTCGTCTTGGTCACATCCCCGGAGATTACGCGACGAGCGTCGACCAGAAAATTTCCAGGTGCGAGTTCGATGCCTTCGGCCTGCAGTTCTTGTTCCGCGGCCGGGCTGCGTAGGCGAATCGTGGTAACGGGAATCGACTGGTCATAGGCACAGATGCGCCGGGCAGTCTCCATCCCATAGTGCGAGGCCCAGCGATGAACCAGCCATGACGGATGGGAAGAGGCCGTCGCGATCTCGTCGGGATCAGCAGCTTGCGGCAAGGACTCGTGGGCAAACTCGCTGGTGTCGGCAAGCTTGCGGAGCACCGCATTGGCAAAGGGGGCGGCGGAGCGCTTGCGGACCTTCTTTACCAGTTCAACACTCTCAAAGATTGCCGCTCGTTTTGGGATGCGGTCCAGCCAGCCCAGTTGGTAGGCGCCCAGGCGAAGTGCCGTGAGCACCTCGATGTCGAGCTTGTGCAAGGGTTGTGACGACGCTTTGGCAATCCTGACGTCCAGCGCGGAACGCCAGCGCAGAACTCCCATCACCAATTCTGTTGCCAGGGCACGATCCGCCAGCGAGAGTTCCGCGCAACGCGAGGAATGCAGCAACTCCGAGGCGTACGCGTCCTGTTGCTCGACGCGAAGCAGAATGTCGAAGGCCGTGGCGCGCGATGGAGAGACGGACATGACGGTTCAATTGCCGGAAGTGAGTGGCATCTCAGCTTCTGACGTTCGCACCTGGTGTGATGTCGCAGAAATAAATAGCATAAAGAAAAATCCTGAGTGAAGAGAATCGGTCGTTGAAGACACAAGGTCCCTCCACTCCGCTTCGCTCCGGTCGGGATGACATACCTATGGCGTGCCCAGGACTTCGCCATCCTTAGGGCGATAGCCATTCACGAAATCCTGCGCTGACATCCTCTTCTTGCCTTCCACCTGAAGCTCAATCAATTCGAGAGCGCTACGCTCGCCGCATCCTACCAGTAGAGAGTGGTCTTGCATCCGCATTGTTCCCGGAGGAATCTCGGCAACCACAGGCCGTGCGGACCAGAGGTGAAGGTTCTTCCCGCGAAACATCGTGAAAGCACCCGGCCAGGGTTGAAACCCTCGCAGGCGGTTCCAGATCTCGGTGGCCGAGCGGTGAAAACTGATCAGGCCATCTTATTTCTTAAGAATGGGTGCCAGCGTTGCCCGCTCGTGGTCCTGCGGCTTGGGATGCAGGCTGGCGGCCTGTAGAGCCGAGGACGGCGAGTTTCGGTGCCATCGTCTCGGCCGTGTCCTGGTCCGTGATGGCGAGTTCACGCTGCAGAAGGATTGGGCCGGTATCCAGCCCAGCGTCAATTCGCATCGTGGTAACTCCGGTTACGGTTTCCCCTTGCGCAATCGCCCATTGAATCGGCGCTGCCCCGCGGTATTTCGGCAGAAGAGACGCATGCACATTCAGGTTTCCGAACTTGGGCAGATCGATCATCCACAGCGGAATGATGCGGCCATAGCCGACGACGATGATGGCTTCCGGTTTGAGTTCGCTCAGTTGGGCCTGAAACTCAGCGTTCGTCTTGATCTTGTCAGGTTGGGAAACGGGAATGCCCAGCTTAAGCGCGCTCTGTTTCACCGGGGATGGGGTTAACTCCATGCCGCGGCCGCGTGGGCGATCCGGTTGCGTAACCACGAGCCGCACATGAAGTCCAGCTTCGACCAGTTTTTCCAGGGTCGGGACAGCGAAGCGCGGAGTTCCGGCGAAAACGAGGCTCATTGGTGCGCTGATGGCTGGTGGCTGGTAGCTTGTGGCCCGGCGATGCAATGCGAATCAAGCGAGAGAGTCATCGCGCTGTTCTCACCATTCGCCCGCCTTCATCATTTTCCGGATTTTGCGTTTCATCAGGTCGCGCTTCAGGGCGCTGATGTGGCTGATGTAGAGCTTGCCATTCAGATGGTCGGTTTCGTGAAGGAAGGCGCGCGCGAGAAGTTCCTCGCCGGTCTTCTCGTAAAAATTTCCCTTCACATCCTGGGCTCGGATGGTCACTTTGCGCGGCCGCGTCACCGATTCGCGAAATTCGGGAATACTCAAACAGCCTTCGTTCTGGGTGTGCCGGCCTTCGGTGAAGATGATTTCAGGATTGGCGAGCACGAGCTTGGCGTCAGGGTCTTCTTTGAAGGTGGTATCGATTACCGCCAGACGCCGGGAAATGCCGATCTGGGGCGCTGCCAGCCCTACGCCATGTGCGGCATACATGGACTCGAACATGTCGTCGACGAGTTTCTGAAGGTCCTCGTCAAACGCGGTCACTGGCGTGGCTTGTTTCTCCAGCACGGGATCGCCAAATTTCACGATAGGGTAGATCATCGGTCGTCTTGGTCTAGATGTTAAACTCAAAAACCTTTCAGCTGTTCCAGATAGCCCGCAAAATTGCGCTTGGTTTCGAGCATGGAGTCGCCGCCGAATTTTTCCAGCGCGGCGCGCGCCAGCGTCAAAGCGGTCATCGCTTCCGCAGCCACTCCGGCCGCCGGCACCACGCAGACATCGGAACGCTCGTAAGCGGCTTTCACCGGCTCGCGGGTTTGGAAGTCAACCGACTGAAGCGGGCGGCGCAAGGTAGAGATTGGCTTCAGGTAGCCGCGAACGCGAATCTCCTGCCCGTTGGAAACACCGCCCTCGATACCGCCCGCGTTATTGTGAGGCCTGCTGAATTTGGTGTAGCCATCCTTTGCCTCGTACCCAATCTCATCATGCACCTGGGAGCCGGGCGAGGCCGCGGCGCTGATGCCCGAGCCGATCTCGACTGCCTTGACCGCCTGCAACGACATAACGGCAGCGGCCAGCATGGCATCGAGCCGCTCATCCCATTGCGCGTAAGTTCCGAGGCCCGGGGGAACATTGTGGGCGACGACTTCGAATACCCCGCCGACCGAATCGCCCGTCTTCAGTACCTTGTCGACTTCCTCCTTCATGCGTTGCTCGATCTCGGGATCGGCGCAGCTCAACAACACATCATTCTTGTTGCTGACCGCCTTGATCTGCTCCCAGGGAACTTCTCGGTTCAGCGAGGTCGCGCCGACCGCGATGACATGGCTGAGCACTTCCATTCCAAGTTCCTGAAGGAAGAGCTTGGCAAGAGCGCCGATCGCCACGCGCGCTGCCGATTCGCGAGCCGATGCTCGTTCCAGAACATAGCGAGCTTCGGAAAAGTTGTATTTGAGCGCGCCCGCGAGGTCGGCATGGCCAGGACGCGGCGACTTCACAGCTTTGTGTTTCGCGGGATCCCCCTCGGCCACGGGCAAGGACTCCTGCCAATTCTTCCAATCCTTGTTCTCCAGCAGGACTGCAATGGGGGATCCGATCGTGATGCCGTGGTGAACGCCGGAGAGGATGTGCGCCTTATCGGTCTCAATTTTCATCCGGCCGCCGCGCCCATACCCTTGTTGTCGCCGCCAAAGGTCGCGATCGAGGAATTCCTGGTTCACCGCCAATCCGGCGGGTAGGCCCGACAGGAAGGCGACCAGAGCTTCGCCGTGGGACTCCCCAGAAGTGAAGTAGCGCAACATAAGCAGTTGATTCTAACTGATCAATTGCAAGGAATGCCTTGGGTCGACTATCCAACGCTCGGTTTCTGCCGTGACAGTGCACTGATATGACGGTAGAATGACCCAGACGCCCCGTCCTCAGCTCATTTTCCGGGCTCCCGCCACGCCGGGTGTCACTCCCGATTGTTTCTCTGGCCCAGGAGGAATGGTGTATTTTGACGACCCAACCACGACGGAAACAAGAATCGAAGGCAAAATCCGGTGCCTGATTGCCGATGATCATGTGCTGGTGCGACAAGGAGTCCGCCGGCTCCTGCAGGACGAGGCCGACGTAGAAGTCGTCGGTGAAGCAGGCGATGCGGCCGAGGCGCTGAAGGGCGTGATGGAGTTGCGTCCCGACATCCTGCTAATGGATATCGGCATGCCCGGGTTTTCGTCTTTTGAAGCGGCTCGCGTCATACAAACAGATTTCCCCAGCACTAAAGTCGTATTTCTTACTATGCACGAGGATCAGGATTACGTGATGCAAGGTTTGCAGGCGGGCGCGGCAGGGTACTTGTTGAAGGACACTCCGTCCTCGAAGTTGGCCAGCGTGCTGCGGGATGTCTATCAGGGCGGAAAGTTTGTGAGTCCCGAAGTACTGGGTGGGTTGCTGGAGAATGGAAAATTCGCTCCGCCGGAGCAACGTCCAAGACCTTCCCGGACCACCTTAACGCCGCGCGAGACCGAAATCATGAAGCTGCTCGCTGAAGGCAACACGGTTCGTAAAATAGCAGGCATGCTGGGGCTGAGTCTCAAGACCGTTGAGGCGCACAAGTTCAATCTCATGCGCAAGCTCGATATTCATAACAAGGCCGAGCTGGTTCATTGTGCGATTCGCAAGAAGTTGCTCAAGGTACCGGTAGGTTTCTAATCTCGACTTCAGCATTGCGCGAGTTTTGCCAAGGTTTCCAGGTCTGGCACTTCGAGGTCCGGTTTTCCCTCCGCTCGCTTGACCGCGCCAACCCCGGCGCGAGGAGAAGGTCGATTGACCCAGACCGTTGCCAATCCCAAGGACTGTGCGGGCAGAACATCGTGGTAAATGCTCTGCCCGACGTGAAGAATCCGATCGCCGGGAACCTTCGCCTTCCCCAGCGCCAACCGGAAAATTTCCGCACCAGGTTTGTAGCAGCGCGCTTGTTGCGCCGTGGTCACATCCTCAAAGGCCGCCTTCAAATAGCCGCGCGTTGATGCGAAGAAATCATCATCGATGTTGGAGATGATTGACAAGTGAAAGCGCGTAGCCAGCCGTTTGAGGGCAGCAACTGTGTCGGGCCAGGGACGCCAGTGTCGAACAGAATCAGGAAGGGAGTTCAGCTCATCCGTAGTGGGTGTGAAGGACAATCGCTTCCCGAAGCCGCTGACCACCAGCTGCAGAACTTCCCGGTAACTTCGATAGGGGCCTGATTCCGCCTGCGATTCCAGGTCTCCATAGAGTTCGAGTATTTCCGCATCGGGCATCGTTTTTCCGTGAGCTGCCAGGAGGGCCCGAAGCACCGACAAGATGCCCGCTTCCCAATCGATCAGCGTGCCGTAGCAATCGAAAGTGATCAGCTCGAAGTGCGAGAAATCAAGCATCGGAGTTTTCATTGTTTTTTGCAGAACAGTAAGGCCCCAGAAATCTTACCTTCTGGGGCCGAAAGATTGTCGATGGTCGTTAGTTCTGTGGATCGCGAATCACGGGAATGGGGTTGGCCGAGACTTACGACCAGTAGCCGAATTCGCTATCGCGAAATCTCCAGGGGTGCTTCCAGCTTGAACGTCAAGGCGGATTCAGCCGGGAGCGTGATATCACGATTGCCGGTGTAAGCGGAACCTGCAGTACCAGCGCCGCCGCCCACCAGAGCGCCGATGGCAGCGCCTTTGCCTCCGCCGGCGAGTGCGCCAATTAAGGCTCCGGCGCCGGCACCGCCGCCAATCATGGCCGCCGTGCGTTTCCCCTTACCCTTTTCGGAGCGCTGGATGGAGGAGGTCTCAATGCTGCGCTGTTTACCGCCGACCGTGATCGAGTCGAGCTTGATCTGTAGAAGAGAGGCGCCTTTAAACTTGCCGGCCGCGTGAGCCGCCACCACGGTTCCGGTTGCAGTGGCGCCCGCGGGTACCACGGTTCTGCCCTCCACCTCAATGGGATTGACCGTGCTCGCGGTAAAAGTCTGACCAGGCTCGCTGGTCTTGGAACTCAGCGTCTCGCCAAGGCGAACCGTAAGAACCGTTCCGCTGGGAACTACCAGGCGCGACGCCATTTCGGAAGAAGGCTTCGTGCCCGATCTGCCGGAACTCATCGCGCCACCGCCGGAGTTAGCTCCATTATCGGCTGCATTGTTGTTGGCGGGATTGTTCGCGTCGCTGTTGCTCGAAGTATTATTCGCGTCGTTGGCCGGCGGCTTGCTGGTACACGCCAGTCCGGTGAATGCCAGGTAACAGACCAGGGCAAGAAGGGTTGAGCGGAATCGCATGAGAACCTCCAATCGTAGAAATGTACTGGAAGACGTTGGTTGCGCAAAACCACACTAGTACATTACATAAGGAGTCCAGCCAATGGGACTAGCTCTTGACTCGAGGTTGAAGTACGGCGGGCGCTGGTTCGCAGCTTTCCGCCAAGTCCAAGTCGGGTAGGGGTAAGGTCTCAGTGAGTTCCGAGGCGGCCGGTTCGGGGACCGGAATCGGCTTCGGGGCAAGGAATTTTGCGGTATTCAGGAGCGGCCGCCCGAGCGAGGGACTGTAGCTGGTCCAACAATTCTCCTGGTCTCCATCACGCTCGAACAGCGCGCGCATGCTCTCCATCTTGGAATCAAGATCATCCATATAGTGCAGCAAGAGTGCCTCTGGAAACATGGGCAGCTTGGGAGAGCCGAACTCATACTGGCCGTGATGACTAATGATGAGGTGCTCGAGAAGCGTTTTGAGTTCGGGCGGAAAGTCAGGTACAAACAGCAGCTTGGCCTGCAGCATCTCCAGTTCAATGACCATGTGTCCCAGCAGTTGCCCGCGGGTGGTGTAAGAAAACGAACGGTTATAGGTCAGTTCGTGAATCTTCCCGACATCGTGCAGAAAGGCTCCCGCCAACACGAGGTCGCGGTTGACCTGGGGATAATTGCGGCAGATCAGATCACAGGAGCGAAACAATGACACCACGTGATCGAGCAAGCCCCCAATATAGGCGTGATGCAGGGTTTTGGCCGCGGGAGCATTGCGATACGCGCTGACGATCTCGGGATCCGACATGAAGGCCTGGATCAGGGTCTTCAGATGCAGATTCTGGAAGCTCGCCACGTACTCCGCCAGAGTCTGCCAGAGTTCGTCGATATTCTTCGTGGTCTTGGGAAGGTAGTCGGAATAATCGATTTCGGAGTCGCCCAGCCGGCGAAGCTTGTGAATGGTCAGCTGAAAGCGATTCTTGTACTTATTGATGAGACCTTTGATCTTCAGGAAGTCGTCTTGTTCGAAGGCGTCAAGAACTTCTTCGACGTTGTCCCACATTTTGCCTTCGATCTGGCCGGTACGGTCGCCCAGGGTTAGGGCAAGGTAAGGTTCACCGCTCTTTTTGGGTTTGACCTGCTTGGACACCACCACAAAGGTCGAGGTGATGACCTTGTTCTCCTGCACGGAGCAATCGTGAATGAAGAAATCCTTCATAAGTTTCGAGTTGCCAAGATGCACTCACCGGTCGAACCGTGAGCTCGTTGCCAAAAAAAACGCTAGCGCGGGAAGATCCCAAGCTTTTTCTTCTTCTTCAGATTCTTTGCCGTGGCGTCCTTACTGGCGGTTTCGACCGGCACCGTCTGGTTTGGGCTGGCGCCGCTATCGGCGTAACCGGAGGAGACCTTAATAAAAGACTCCTCGCGCAATTTCTTCAAATAAATGCGCAGCGCGGGTTGCAGTTTCTGATAGTACAACGCGTCCTGGATGCGGGGCTCGATCTCTTTCATGGTAGGAATGCCGGCCATCTGGTGCTCAGTGACTTTGAGGATCACGAATCCCTGCTTGGTGCGGATGACGTCTGTGATCTCGCCGGCCTTCATGGCGAAAGTGCGGTCTTCCAATTCTTTCGAAAGCGTTCCGCGCTTGAACAGTCCCAAATCTCCTCCCTGGGCCGCGCTGGGACCATCCGAGCTCTTTTTGGCGACCGCGTCGAAGGCTGCGCCTTTCTGGATCTGATCACGCAAGGCGTTCGCTTTGGCTTCGGCGGCGGCCAGTTGCTCCGCTTCCGGAGTCATGGGGCCGGTCAGCGCAGGAGCGGCGGGTGCGGTCGTTTTGGCAGCATCCGCTGGATTGGTCAGAAGATCGGCCTGCTTAGACGCCGCCGGGGCGGGAGCGGGTTTCTGCGTGGAGACCAGGATCTCGCTCAGGCGGATCTGCTCCGGCTGCTCCATCTCGCCCTTGTGGTCTTCGTAAAATTTCTGCTCTTCTTCCTTCGTGATATTCAGGTGAGAGCCCACTTCGCGGCCGATGACCTGCTGCGTGATGATCTGGTTGCGAAGATTCTGTTTGAAGTCTTCGTAGGAGATGCCCTGCGACTGGGCAGCCTTCTCCAGTTCTTCCATGGAGTCAAGGTTC
>QIAI01000113.1:3191-14595 GCA_003224995.1 Acidobacteriota bacterium | reverse complement strand
TCCAATCAAGAGTCTTTGCGGAATAATGACCGCCAACATGCCGGAGATTCAGACAAGTGGTACAACCCGCAGCCGCGATGGCTTGTTTTGCTATCCCCCTTATCTTGTTCCCGATTATCTTCTTGAGCACGGCTCCCTACAAGCCCCAACTGTTTCCTACGATATCATTCGTTCCAATCATGGTTTTTACTGGGCGGTGGTTTGGTGTGATGATCCGTACAGACTGCTCCGAGATCGTACTGGAATTATTGCAGCCGTGCTCTCGTGAGCCGTCGTTGTGTTCTTATCACGTTGAGTCTAATGATGGTCAAGGCATACCAGGGCCGAAGGGCCGAACCTTTAGGTTGCCGTTGGTCGGTAGTTTTACTTTTGCTGGGCGGGATAGTCGCAGAGGCATTGGCGAAGAATTGTCACTATACTCACAACCCGCCGGACAACCCGCTAAAGCCTTCTCGTCCGAGGAGTATCTTCACCCTATACAGGAATAGGATTGGGATCAGGAGGGAAGTGCTTGGGTACAGACTTCCTTTAGGTGAATTCATGGCCGCGCTAATTGATGCTATTAATGTCAAGCGTAAGATGTTGTTTGAGCTTGAAAACACTCCTTTCTGTTGCCTGGATGCAGAAGTGAACACGCCTACCGCTCGTGGTGGCCAGACCTTGGTGCGCCTGAAGATGCGCAACCTCCTTACGAATGCCGTCTTTGAGAAGACATTCAAGGCAAGCGACAAATTTAAGGAGCCAGACCTCCAGTCGGTACAGGCTTCGTATCTTTATAGCGATGGTGATGGTTCTCATTTTCTGGATCAAGAAAGCTACGAGACCGTTACCCTTAACGGTCAGATGGTCGGGGATGCATTGGACCTCTTGGTCGAAGGCGCATTGATTGAGCTGCGCAAGTACAACGGCAATCCGATTGGTTTAGAGCTACCAATATTCGTTGAGCTGGACGTTACCTACACGGAACCCGCCGTTCGCGGCGACTCGTCGGGCGGCGGCACCAAGATAGCCCGACTGGAAACGGGCCTGGAAATCCGCGTCCCCCTCTTCATCAAAGAGGGGGAAAGAGTGAAAGTGTCCACCGAGAACAGGGAGTTTGTGGGGAGGGCGTGAATCGGTCCCAGATCAATCGCTGATATCGGTGAAACATCTCGTCCCTGACAATGTCGGTGCAACTGATTCTTGGTCAACGAGTGAAATGATTCCGGTACTGCCACATGGCCTTGGGGGCATGACGGGCTCGTCAGCCATGAGCGACGCACAGCCTATGAGCCATCCACACCGACACCCCGAACTTCTCAGCAAGTTCCCTGAACGGAACGTGGTGTCGCCGCCGCTGTCGCCTCAGCTCGGCAGCTTCTCTGCGCGTCAGCTTGCGCAATGCAGGTCGCCCCAACGATTTTCCCTTTGCCCGAGCGTTCGCTAGTCCCGACTTCACCCGTTCCGAGATCAGCGATCGTTCAAACTGAGCAACCGCTCCGATCATCTGAAACACGAGTTCACCGGCGGGCAATGAAGTATCGACCGCCTCGGTCACCGAGACAAAGTCGATCCCAATGACCGACACGTCTCAAGTCCAGAGATCAGCGCATTCAAACTTCGTGCGAAGCGGTCGAATTTCCACACGACCAGGACGTCTACAGATCCTCGTCGACAGTCTTTCAACAGTTCATTCAGAGCAGGTCGCTTGGAACTCGCTCCTGACATGCCCTGGTCTCGGTAGGTTTTGTGCAACTTCCAGCCACGACGCCGGACGTATTCCCGGAGTGCGCGTTCTTGTGCGCCCGTATCCTGCTCGTTTGTGCTGACTCGGAGGTAAAGTGCTGCTCGCTTCGCTTTCATACCCTCAGTCCCTCTCCTTTTGGCAGCGACCCGGTGATGAGAACTAGGTCTTAGCAAAATCTCGAAAAATCCTCCATTCCGGTCCCCAATTGGAGTATTTCTCTGGGCATGAGTGTATTAGCTTCTAGCTTTGGAGGATTTGGGAACTCGCGCAGAGCGTTCAAAACTCTGACGCTCGCGTTCGATAAAATCCGCAAACATAGCGGACGGTTTCGTACAAACAGGATGCGTAATTGCGACATCTAAGCGTCCGTAAGCCACTATGCTGACCGCGACTGCGTTGCCCAGATTCCATCGTGTGCCAGCTCTCTCCGCGATTCTGCTGGTTCTTTCGGTGACGTGTTCGACGCAAGAATTGAATTCTTTTCACCGTTCGGTCGAGCACGACCTGGACAGGGCGGCCGCGCTACTGGCGACTGCAGGCGAGGCATCCGCGCTACCTGCGGCTGTAGGTGGTGATTCTCAATTGGGACCGCAGCCACCTTGTGGCATGGAACCCATCCCGCCTTATCCATCTCCGGAGAATTCGACGGTGGTCAAGTCGTGGGGCAGGTCTGCTCTGGGCCGCGACTGGAAACCACCGAGTTGCACTGGCTGGACGCAAGTGGGTTTCACTTCGCTGGTAAGCATCGCCGCACGATTTCAATATGAACACGGACCCGAGGGCCTGCTCCGGCACGTAGGGGCGATTTCAGAACTTGCGGGCATACGCTACTGGTCAACCACTCATAAACAGTGGCGAACCTTTATCCTGGATGCCTACGCGCTGCGGGACTCACCGGTCGGCCAACGCCGCGCAGATTTCAGCGCGGGTGAGTTGAAGGCGGGCAAGTCGTTCTACTTCGAACAGGTCGATAATCTTTCAGGCAAAACGGTGTACCGCATGGACATGATCGATGCTTCGACGAACCGAATCGTTTTTGACGTGGAGAATGCCAGCACCATGCGCTACCACCTGATCCCGATTCTGCATCCGGGTGAATTGCAGTCCATATACTTTCTGGATCGTGAATCCGAGAATGTGTGGCGGTTCTACAGCATCGTGCGCACTGGAAAAAATGCCAGCGCACTGATTGCGGGGAACGAGTCTTCCTCTATCAACCGGGCTGTTGCATTCTATCGTCACATGGTGGGGATTCCCGATACGCAAGAGCCGCCGGGCTCGCGATGAAAATCCAAGCCATCAACGGGCCTGTCGCTTAGCGATCCGCGGACGCTCGTTGTATTCTTCAAGCTTCATCTTCAGCAATGATTCGGAGGAGCTTGGAACCCATCACGCACTTCCTCACCGGCGCATGCATGGCACGCACCGGCTTCAATCGCAGGACGGCCCTGGCTACGGCCACGATGACGCTGGCCGCGGAAGCTCCCGATATTGACGTGCTGGGCAGAATCCGCGGGCCGGTGTTTGCCTTCGCGCATCACCGCGGCTTCACGCACTCTTTTCTGGGATTGTTTCTGGTTTCAGCGTTGGTGTTGGGAGTCGTGTACCTGGTGTGGCGGGTGCGCGGGCGAAAAACGAAGGATCCGAACCTCTCGCCACGATGGGGAATCTTGTTCGGGCTTGCCTATGTCGCAGGTCTCAGCCACATTCTGCTCGATTTCACGAACAACTACGGCGTCCGCCCGTTCTGGCCTTTTTGGGAGAAGTGGTATTCGTGGGACATCGTTTTCATCGCGGAGCCGATATTGTGGGCTGCCCTCATTCTTGGACTGGTGCTGCCGGCGTTGGCGGGTTTGATCGGACAGGAAATTGGTGCGAGGCAAAAAGGACCGCGGGGACGGGCTGCGGCGAGGCTGGCCTTGGTGGTGATGGTCCTTGTCTGGCTGGTGCGCGACTATGAGCATCGGCGTGCGGTCCATGCACTCGAGGCACGCACCTATCAACAGGCCGAGGCGCTGGGGGTAGGCGCATATCCGACGTATATAAACCCGTTCAAATGGTTCGGGGTGGTCGAGACTAGAGACTTCTTCGCGATGGCGGAGGTCAACGCCCGGACTCCGGAAGTGGATCCTGAGGGAAAGATGGAAATCCATTACAAACCCGAGGAGACGCCCATCACACTCGCGGCAAAGCAGTCCTATTTAGGGCGAGTGTATCTGGACTGGGCACGGTTTCCGATTACGGAGACGGAGCAGCTCCAAACAGAATACATCGTCCATTTCTCAGACCTGCGTTTCTATCAACCTTTCCGTTCAGCAGGAAGAAAGCCCCTGGGTGCGGGCGTAGTTTTAGATCGAAATGGGAAGGTGATTAAGGAATTCATGGGGACGGTTGCGCAACCTGCTCCCGATTAACAGGGCAGGGCGAGTAGACAGGCCGGCAACAACTTGACGTCCTTCTCCCAGCGCGCAACAATCGTAGTCTGCACTTGCCGAGGTGATCATGCTGGCTTACTTGTTCGTGATTCTGGCCGTGGCGGTAAGGTTTATGCCGCATCCTTTGGCGTTTACGCCGGTGGCTGCTTCGTTACTGTTCTTTGGAGCGCGGGGGCCGCGCCGGCAGCTCTGGATCCCGCTTGCCTTGTTGGCATTTTCTGATGTCATCCTGACCAAGGTGATCTACTCCTATCCGTTCTCCTGGGATCACTTTGTGACCTTGGGTTGGTACGCCGCCATGCTGTGGCTGGGGACGAAGCTGCGCGAGAACATGCGGCCACTGCCAGTCATGGGAGCTGCGTTGACGGGTTCAGTTTCCTTCTTCCTCCTTAGCAACTTTGCTGTCTGGGGCGCCTGGGGCGACGTGTACCCCAAGACCTTCCAGGGATTGCTGGCCTGCTACGCTGCGGGTTTGCCCTTCTTCCGGCGAGGAGTCGAGGGCGATCTTCTGTTCACGGCCGCGATGTTTGCGGTTCCGTTCCTGGTGCAGGCAGTTTCGGGAGCGCTCGACCGGACGGGAGACCACGGCGCGGCGGCGTAGGAATCAAGAAACACAGGATTCAGGGCCAGTCGAGAAATCGGCTGGCCTTTTGGCTTTTGGCTGGTACGAGCGTTAGGAGGAGGTCGCAGTTTTGCGCTGACGTCGCCGGAGGAGTCTCCAAACGAGGAAAGAAATGAGGAAGATCGCGGCGATTCCTGCCGCGAGCCATCCCGCATGTTCACGTGCCAGGTTCCCAATCAGGTGAATGATTTCGGGGCCAAATTTGATGGTCAGAATCGCCAACAGCAAAAAGCGCACAAAGCGTCCCGCGAATACGGCGGCGAAGAAATGCGTCAACTTCATTTCAAACGCGGACGCAGCGAGCACGAAAAGCTTGAACGGGGTGGGCGGTGGCAGCATGGCGGGAAACATGACGGCCCAGAATTCATGCCGCTCGAAGGAAGCGTGAATTTTGTTGAAGCGTTCTTCGGAGATGCGCTTGCGCAGCACGGTTTCGCCGCCCAGGTAGCCAATGCCATAAATCACCAGGCTGCCCAGGGCGGAGCCCGCGGAGGCCATCACCACATAAAACAGGAAGTGCGGGCGGTCGTTGTAGACATAGGTAGCGACCACCGCGTCCACGGGCATGCCGAAGAGTGAACCATCCACGGCGGCGATCGCAAAAACGCCCCACGGACCGAGGGGGGCGAGTACTTTCCAGATCCAGGCGGTGTAGCGCTTCAGGATGTTGGTGATTTTATTCAAGCGGAAGAACGAGTTTACGCGAGCTTGCAGCTTCGAGCCACGAGCTGCGAGCGAACGAGCCCAGTGATCTGGGTGTTCGATCGCTCGAAGCCCGCAACCTGAACCTTTACTTGCTACTGCTTGGGAAAATTCGGATCGGCCTTTACTTCCAGAATCTGCTTGGTGTGGCGTTCGCTGTGGGCAGCAATGAACAGGATCCATTCGTAGCCATCCAGCTTCTTTCCTAGAGGGCTGTCGGCGGCGTGTTCGCGAAGGTCCGGGGTTTTGGTTAAGAAGTCTTCCGTTGTGGTGCGGGCGTCCAGAAAGTGTTGCACGGAGCCTTCGGGCGAGCCAAAGCGGTTGCTAGGCTTTAGCGGTTCGGGAGCCTGCTTCTTTTGCGAGCGGTCGGGAATGGCCTGCAGCACCATGGCATCGATGGCGACTACATCTTCACCGGCGGGACGAGCTGGGGCGACCATCACTTTTTGCACGATCATACCGCGCAGGAAATCCTCGGCGGCGGCAATGTGCTCAGTGACTTCGGCGACCGACCATTTGTCGGGGGCAGCCTTGAAAGTCCATTGGGCCTGGGACAGACCTTTGGTGGCATCGACCACTCCTTGCCGGGTTGATTCAAGATACTTCATGGCTTTGTCGCGATCGGCCTGGGTGAGAGTCTGGGCCTGAAGGGCAGCGGCCAGACAGACGGCAACCGCGATGAGAACGAATATCTGCTTCATCAGTTTGGGCATTCGAAAGTTCTCCTGATTGGACAAAGTTTTGGTGACCTAGCGGTTCTATTCGATCTTGAAAGTGCGCCTAACAAAGGATGTTTGAGTGCGGGATCAGGATTCGGAGAATCAAATGCGAAATCTGGTTTCTCGACGTCTGGGGCGGGACTCTCTCGATACCGCCGGGGAAGCCCGATGCTTTGGCATGGCTAAGAGTGGCTTGTGTCTCCACTGACGAGTTGCAGGGCGTGCGGGATCAGATCGACCACGGCTTCCAGGGACTCGACCGCTCCGGAGGGTTTGCCGGGCAGGTTCAGAATGATGACTTGTCCGCGAATGCCGCATACGGAGCGACTGAGAGCGGCGAATTTCGTGTGTTTCGCCCCCTCGGAGCGCATGCGTTCGGCAACGCCTTCTAACACGCGATCGCAGACGGCGCGCGTGGCTTCTGGGGTGAAATCTCGCGGGGCGATGCCCGTTCCGCCCGTCGTGACCACGAACCTCGCCTGACTGCATAGCCTAATGAGGAGATCGCGAATGGCGGGCTCGTCATCGGCTACGATCTGCCGGGCAACGATGCGGAATCCTTTTTTTTCAAGAACGGCGGCAACAGCAGGGCCGCCAAGATCTTCGCGTTCGCCGCGAGCAGAAGAATCACTGACGGTAACGACGGCGGCGGTGAGCTCAGGTGTCGAGGAGGACATCTTCTTCCTCGGGGGAGCCTCCGGAGTCGCGGTTGGATTCGTCGAGCAGGCGCAATCCTTCCATGAGCAGGCCCTGCGTGTTGAGCTGCGTTTGAATACCGCCTGATCGCCCTTCAGGTTGCCGTAGACAGCATGGACGACCTGACCTTCACTGAAGTAGACGTCACACTTCTCGTCGTCGCGGGTGAGGGTGATCAAGCAGCTTTTGCGCCCCATCTCGAGGGACTGCATCAGGTCAATGACATTCATCTGGGAAAGGCTGCCGCGCAGCACGCCGTCGGAGGGGACCGTCTTGGTCATTTTTTCCAAGGCGATTTTATCGATGACGCGCTTGATGCGGCGGGTCGCTTCTTTCAGGAAAAAGGGCTTTTCAACGAAGTCATCGACCGGATCCTGCTGCGACAGGCGTTCATTAATGTCGGTCTTGGTGGCCAGGATGATGGCTGAGAAATTGGCGGTGGCAGGACGGCTGCGAAGTTTCTCGATGAGCTGACGGCCGTCCATGCCGGGCATGCGGAAGTCGGTGACCAGCAGATCGGGGGGATCATCGACGGCTTTCAGCAACGCGTCCGCGGCATCGGACGCGGTGGCGACCTGGCCCAAGGCGGACAGAGACTGCTTCAGCATCCCGAGAACGATGGGATTGTCATCCACCAGAAGCACTTTTACGTTGCTCGACATGGCTTGGCTAAGACTTCCGGCGCGGGCGGGCATAGTCACCGCTTTTACCGCCGGACTTGCGTTCCAGCACGATCTCGCGGATTTCGATGCCCTTGTCGAGAGCCTTACACATGTCGTACACGGTCAGGGCAGCGACGCTGGCCGCTACCAGCGCCTCCATTTCCACGCCGGTGGAAGCCGTGGTGGTAACTTTTGAGGCAACAGAGACGCCATTCTCGCACAGCCGCATATTCACTTCAACGTGCGCCAGGGGCAAGGGATGGCACATGGGAATCAGATTCGAAGTCTGCTTGGCCGCCATGATGCCGGCGAGCCGGGCAACTTCCAGCGGGTCGCCCTTGGGATTTTTTGGAAGCGCCTTGAGCACCGCCGGTTTCAAAGCGACGAAGGCGCTGGCTTCCGCCTCGCGACGAGTGACCGATTTATCGCTCACGTCGACCATGCGGGCTTTGCCGGCATGATCGTAATGGGAAAGCTTGCGCGGCATGGAAGGAATATCTTACAGAGTTTCAAGTTTCGAGTTTCAAGTTTCGAGTACAAGCGTACGTTAGGAAACTCCAAAGTGATTTTTCGTGGCGTTCAATCGTGCGATGATTTGCAGCCCGAAACCTGAAACTCGAAACTTGAAACCTGAAACTCGAAACTCGAAACTTGAAACCTGAAACTCGAAACCTGAAAATCGAAACTACCTCATCATCACTGCCACCCACTCCCCGGCAGGAATTTTCTCGCGCTCGGGCGGGATCACGATATAGCAATTCGAGCGGGCCATGGTGGCGACGTCGCCAGAACCGCGCCAGCCTGCCAGTTCGACTTCGGCCCGTTCGAACTCGCCAGACAAGGTACCGGGAAGGAAACGCGTCAAGCCGGTTTTCGCTTTGATATCCGACTTCAGCCGGGCGTGGAGAAATTGCAGAGTGCGCGGCGTCATTCCGGCGAGGGCTTCCAGCATGGGCCGGGCGAACAGTTCGAAGGTCACCATGGTGGAGATGGGATTGCCCGGCAAACCGAAAAAATAGCGCCCTTGTACGCGTCCGAAGACGACTGGCCTGCCCGGCTGAATCTGTGCTCCCGTGAAGAAGAACTCGGCGCCCAATTCGGCGAGCACCTGCTCCACCAGGTCGTACTTGCCCATGGAAACGCCGCCGGTGAGCAGCAAAAGATCATGCTGCAGACCCTGCTGAACCAGGCTGCGCAGTCGCTGGATCTCATCGGGAGCAATATCCAGCATCCTGGGCACGCCGCCCGCCTGGCTCACCTGAGCGGCAAGGGAATAGCTGTGGCCGGCGAAAAACCGCGAGCGCCTCGAGGCCCACGGAAGCGGCCACTGCGATGGTTCCGTAATCCATGCGCGTGCCTGCTTCCAGGACGATCTGCCCCTTCCGGGCTTCTGAACCCGATGGAACGATGTTGTCGCCACTGGAAACGCTGCGGGTGATGCGGACCTCGTCGCCTGTGAGACTCGTGTACTCCACCATGACAACGGCGTCCGCCCCTTTGGGTGCGGGGGCTCCCGTCATGATGGCCGCGGCCTGGCCGGGGCCGACCGAGGCGGGCAGAGATTCTGGCGGCGCTCCCGCCTTGATCTCTCCGATGACCTCAAGGGTGGCGGGTAAGTCGGCGAGATCCGCGGCGCGAACCGCATAGCCATCGCGCATGGCTCTGCGAAAGGGTGGAAAATCACGATCGGCGGTGACTGATTGGGCCAGTACACGATTGGCGCTGGCCAGAAGATCAACTGTCTCGACGACGGCCGGACGCACTCCGGTGGCATGCTGCTCCACGCTGTGGCGAGCGTCTTCGAAACTCAAGATCGTGGATGACTGGGAAACAACAGCCATGCCGCTGATGATACGGCATTCGGTTCTTAGTCGTCAGTTGTCAGTCGGCAGCAGCTCGGGGCTGATAGGGGTATAGAGATTCGCGAAAAAACGCGCGGGCGTTCCGCTATTTCGCGAGTTCTTGTCCTAATACGGCTGCGTTGCTGGAGAAGGAGACGCCGGTCTCGAGATCGAGGAGTCCGTTGCGCACCAACTTGGCGATCTCGCTGTCGAAGTACTGCATGCCGTCGGGTTCGCCGCTCTTGATGGCGTCAAGCAACGTCCTGCGTTCCTGCTCGCCTTTTTCGACACATTCGCGGGTACGCCCGTTGGACTTCAGGACCTCGAAGACCGGGAGCCGGCCATTGCCATCCGCGCGCGGGATGAGGCGCTGCGAGATGATGAAGCGGAAGGATTTCGCAAAGCGCTCGCGAACCGTCTTCTGCTCTTCTGGAGAGTATGCGGCTACGATGCGCTCGACGGTTTTGGATGCGTCGATGGTATTCAAGGTTGAAAACACGATGAGGCCCATGTCGGCGGCCTCCAGGACCATCTCGATGGTTTCGCGATCGCGCATTTCCCCGACGAAGATGACCTTGGGAGCCTGCCGCAAGGCCGCCCTCAGGGCCAGGGCAAAATTCGGCGTATCGCTGTGCAGTTCGCGCTGATGGATGGTGGAGCGCTTGTGGTTATGCAGGAACTCGATGGGATCTTCAATGGTGATGATGTGGAAATCGCGGTTGCGGTTGATGCGATCCAGCAGCGCAGCCACGGTGGAGCTTTTGCCGGAAGAAGTCGGTCCGGTGACCAGGACGATGCCGTTCCGCAGGTTGGCGACGTCGCCAAGATGCGCGGGCAGGTGCAGGGCATCGAATTCCGGGATGGCGGTGGGAATGACGCGCATGACCACGGCGCAGCTGCCGCGCTGAATGAACGCGTTCACTCGGAAACGGGCCAGCCCGGACAGGCCGTAAGAGATGTCGCAGGAGCCTTGCTCGCGGAGCGTGTTGATGGCCTGCTTGTTGTTGCCGATCAAGTCCGCAGCAATGCGGCGCGTGTCGTCAGCGGTTAACACCGCGAGTCCGTCCATCTGGACGGGGACCAATTGTCCGAACACTTCTACCTGAGGAGGCCGGCCGGGAGAAAAGATCAGGTCGCTGACTTTTTCGGATGCGCGCAGCATGGCAGCCAGCAGCACCGGTGTGGGCACTTTGCCAGGTTCGTGAACTCCCTCGAGCGCGACAGAAATCGGGGCTACGCCCGTTGCAGCCATTGGGCTCCTCGCAAGCGGTCAGGTTGCCTTGCCACAGTTGGGAGACTGTTCCGGGGGGAAACTCCCTTTACTGTAGCGCGGGAAAGAGGTTGTGCGAAGGACGGAAGGTAGGTGCCCCTTAGTAACCTAGGGGCGGTTACCGCGCTGGGGAGGCGTGCGTTACATGAGTTGCGCCCCGGTCGGGTGAGAGCCTGGAAGCTCTAGCAGGCTGCGGAAAAAGCTTTGCAGAATCCCAAAAAGCGAACCTCAGGCGCCGAAGCGCAAACCAAATTTCAACGGCATAGCGGCACGATCGAGGTCGTGCCCTGCCCATTTCAATGGCATAGCGGTACGAGAAGGTCGTCCCCTTCCGGATTCGTGCGCCCTTACAAAATTGCGTGCCCACCGCGCTTCGCGCTTCCTCTCCATCTTTCGCAGCCTGTTAGGGCGTACCGTGCGACTCGCATCTACCCGGGGGCTGAAGCACCGGCATATGTTCAATGGAAAAGGGCGGCCCGAAGATGGGCCGCCCGCGACCTTAGTTCATTGCGCTTCTCTGTTCAGTCCACCGAGTTTATTTCTTCGTGGCAGCTTTCTTTTTATTAAAGCCAGTTTCGACTGCCGCGCCGATGCTGGCCAACATATCCTTGGCGGGCTGGGCGTAAGAACCCGTGGGCGCCAATTCGAGATACTTGTTGAAGGCTTCGGCGGTACCCTCGGGAGCCACCATCTTGTCGCCCTTGAGAGTAGCCTTGCCGATCATGTTGACA
>QIAI01000113.1:0-3157 GCA_003224995.1 Acidobacteriota bacterium | reverse complement strand
CATCCACTTTACCAGCATTGGTGAGCACTGCACCGATGTTGAAGTTGTACTGTCCAGCGCGCGCGGGATCCAGCTCCGCGGCCTTGGTGTAATTGGTAACGGCGTCATCGATCTTGCCCGACTTGGCACAGGCTTCGGCGAGATTGTTGTAGTACGCGGCCAATTTCGCGTTCGCGTCCGCATCCTTGGGATCGGGATTCGCGGTCTTCAAATCGATGGCCTTCTTGTAGGCGTCGGTGGCCTGCTGATAGCGCTTCTGCTTTTCGGCGGGATCGGTTTGCTTGGGAGCCGACATGCGATACGCGTCGCCCAGCTTGAACCAGAGCAAGTCGCGATTGGCGTCGACCTGGGTAGCCTCGGTGAGAGTGGTGATCGCGGTGTCGAAGTCGCCCGCGTCACTGGCCGTTTTCGCCGCCAACAATTTTTCGTTGAGCGATTTGACGGTGGTGTTCTCCTTTTGCGCTTTGGCCTGAGCTTCCTGCTGCGCCTTCAGCTGTTCGGGAGTGAGGCCGACTCCTTTGGCCTGATTCTGCTGCTCTTTCTTGAGATCGATGTCCTGGTTCAGTTCATCGAGCCCAACGTTAATCCCGGTCATGTAGAAGATCTGCTTGCCATCCGCGCCAAACAGAGTGACCTTGTACTTGCCCGGACTGATGCCGAGGGAAAAGTACTCGCCTTTTTTACTAACCTTGAGCGTGTACTTCCGGCCGGTATCCATGCTGAGCCATTCCACGGTGCCTTCGGTGATTGGTTTTCCTTCAGCATCGCGAACCACACCCTTCACTGAGCCCGTGGCCTGCGCAAAGACAGGGGGCACACACAGGCCCAACACCACGGCGACGAGCACGACTAATGCCAAACGTTGTTTCATTGAATCCTCCACGAACCAAATACAATTGCAGATTGAAAATTTCAGATTGCAGATTTTGCGATCCTCAACGCAGCGACTTTAGAATCCGAAATCTGTAATCTCAAATCTAAAATCCAAACTCATTTCGAGCTCGGCACTCGAAGCTCCCCTACTTCGGTGACACAGCAGTAACCGGCGTCCTGTCGAGGTACGGAATGGGATCGCTCGCTCCCGCTTCCTGAAAGGCTCGCAACCGTAAAACGCAGCTATCGCACACGCCACAGGCCTGATCCTCGCGGCTATAGCACGACCAAGTTAAATCCAAGGGCGCGCCCAGTTCAAGGCCAAGGCTCACAATCTGGTGTTTGCGAAGCGCGATCAGGGGCGTCACTACATCGATTTTTCCTTCTTTGGTCCCGGCATGAATGACCCGGTTGAAGGCCTCGTAATAGGCCGGGCGGCAGTCAGGATATCCCGAACTGTCCTGCTCGACGGCGCCAATATAGATTTTTTCCGCTCCCAGCACCTCCGCCCAACTGACCGCGACCGAGAGAAAATGGGCATTGCGGAAGGGGACGTAAGTGACCGGGACGTCGTGGCCGATGGCGTGCGACTCGGGCACGGCGATATTGGGATCGGTCAAGGCCGAGCCTCCGATGGCGCACAGGGCTTCGTTTCTCACCAGCAGGCGGTCACGTATGCCCAGGCGGTCGCAGATTCCCAGGAATGCGTGACGCTCGCGCTGTTCGGTGCGCTGCCCATAGCTGACGTGAACTGCGGCCGCCTGGAAATCGCGGGCGGCTAAGGCGGCGCATACGCAGGAATCCATGCCCCCGCTTAGCAGCACAACTGCACGCTTGTTTTTCGCCACCATAGTTAGATGCGAATTGCCGGAGCCCAAAGCGCCCAATATTAGTGCAGGTCGTCGACCGGTCTGGATAACGGTTTAGACCCCCTTGAGGGCGGGATCCCAAATAAATTTGTGAATTTGAAGGCCAAGCCGGGCCGGAACGTTGTCGGACAGAATCCACTCGGCCAGATCCTGCGGATCCACGAGGCAGTGCGAAGCGTCGCGGGCACCGTTGGCTTCCTTGCGAAACGCCGGGGAAAAGAGTACCGCATTTACCTTACGGGCGAGTTCGTGACAGCTGACAAAATCGCGCGCAAATTCGTAATCGCTGCGATCGCTAATCACGAACTTCACTTCGTCATGGGGCAGGAGAGCGTGAAGATTCTCCAGGGCAAACGTGTCTGCCTCGCCGGAGTGCGGACACTTCACATCGACAATCTTGATCACACCGAGCGGGACCTGAGCTAACGGACGTTCACCGCTGGTCTCAAGCAACACAGTGTAGCCCGCCTCCAGAAGCCGCTGCATGAAAGGCAGCAACTCGCGTTCCTGCAGCATGGGCTCTCCACCCGTGACCTCCACCAGGCCGCCGCCCGGACTCAAACGCATCACCTCACTGAATATGTCGGCCGAATCCATCCGGCGTCCACCGGTGAAGGTGTACTCGCTATCGCACCAGGAGCAGCGAAGATTGCAGCCGGTAAGGCGAACAAATATGCAGGGCAGCCCCGCGTAGGTGGACTCGCCTTGGAGCGACTTGTAGATCTCGGTGATGTGCATGAATGCGGTCGTTGGTCGTTGGCTTGGAATCCCAGACGGGAATTAATCTTCTTTCGCGTCGAGGGTGCCCCAGGTTCGCGTTCGTTCTGTGGAGGCTAACCTGGGTTCAGGCTGCTGCAAGATCACTCGGAATACTTCGCGGTTGTGGTGTCGGTCTCGAAAATGGTGACGTCCTTCACAAACACGCGACCCTGGGTTGTGCTTTTCAGCTTCCCATTAGTCTCGTCGTAGAAGTATTTCGCCAGATTTTCTGCCGAAGGGTTGAGCTCGATGAAGGGCGCGACCTCGTTGATCATCTGGTGATCCAGCCGCTCGATGACGTGCTTCATCACGTCGCGCAGGTCCTTGAAATCGAGCAGCAATCCGGCCTTATCCAGGTCTTTTCCAGCGAGCGTTACGCGCACCTTGTAGTTGTGCCCGTGAGGGTTTTCGCATTTCCCCTTGTAATTGCGCAGGTAGTGGCCTGCGGCAAACGTGTCCTCGACCGTAACCTCGTACATGAATCCCCCGGCGGACCGCACAAGACGGCGGCGCCGCACGCACCCATCCAACCCAATATTCTACGCGAGGAGTCGATTTTACGCTGGTTTCAGGCCCGCGCCAGCGCTCGGAAAATGGCCAGGGGTCCGAGGATTCCGACCGCAATCCCGTACCCCAAATCAGCCCAGATCACGCGG
>QIAI01000531.1 GCA_003224995.1 Acidobacteriota bacterium | reverse complement strand
CTCAGCTTTCCGCTTTCAACTCCAAGTTCTCAGCCTCAGCCCTCAGTTCCCTGTTCCTTGATCGCTTCCAGTCGCGTAGCGGCGTCAGAGACTAGCCCCGGGCGTAAGTCCGGGGGGACGGAACCATTTTGAAAGCGAGTCCCTTCAGGGACGGGCACGTCTGCTCTACAGTTTCCACCGGATGTCTCCGTCCTTTGCGCACACCTACACTTCCCCAGGCACTCAACCCAATTCAGGAGAACAATGTGAAGCGTTTCATTACGTGGATGGGTCTCTCTCTGGTTTTGCTGTTCGGCGTATCCTTCGCGCAGGACACCGCCAAACAGGACATGAAAGACGCGGGCCACGAAACCAAGCAGGCCGCCAAAGATACGGGTCACGCGGTCAAAACGACCGGACACAAGGCAAAGCGCGGAACCAAGAGAGCGACCCACAAAGCGGCCCACAAGACCGAACGAGGCGCGGAGAAAGTGGAAGACAAGACCCAATAGTGGGCGAGATCACTACACACAGAGCAGTTCGATTAGAGAGGGCGCCGCAAGGCGTCCTCATCACTAAGTAGCTGCTGGACGCGACAAAGGCGGCTCGAATCCGTCCGGTATTTCGGGGATCCAGTCTCATTAGGTGAGCCCGCCCGCCTTGCGCCCTCAGATCGAATGGGCGATCACGAAAAGAGGTAAAGTCAAGAAATCCGACTTCATCAATTTTCACTTCGAGGAGTCACAGCGAGTTTGTGGGAATTCCTTAGCACTGAGGGGAAAGCTGAGCGCACGTGCCATAACCACCAGAACATCAGCACCGTGAGCAGCAGAAACCCAACGCTGCACACAATCGACACGACCGCGAACATGGAGCGGCTCCACTGTTCACGTTTCACCACCCGCAGCAGCAAAACAATCGCCCACACTTCGCATACGACAAACGACAGCAGCCCGAACGTCGTCAGCGCCTCCGCGAATCCACCCGCAACCGCCGCGAGCCCAGTCGCCTTCTCCTGACTGATTCCCCGAAAACCATAGAAAAAGACCTGCCCAATGACGAGCACGATGGGTAACCACGCCAGCCCAACTCCCCACGCGAAACGTTTCTTCTCCAGATCCATGACCGCAAAGCCTTGCACTTCACGAATTCATAATCAACACGAATCTACATTCATGGTATCGCTCCGAATCGAGTCCCTCGACAGAAGCGCTCATCGCCGCCTCGATACATCCTTTGCGAGCCCTTCGCGACTCCTTCGCGGTTAAACGCTCTTGTTTATATGAAAAAAAGGCCTCCCTAAAGGAGGCCATTGTAAAGCGCAAGCGTTCGTCTCTGTGACTCTATAAGCCTGACCGTCCGCGAAGGCCGACGTGCTCTAACTGCATCCCGAAGTCGATCCACACGACATGCAGCGATAGCACGACCCGTTGCGCGTCATGATAGCCCCACAATAGTGGCAACTCGGCGCATCCCCGAGATCTACGATCGCCGCCAGCGCATCCGAAGCGTGCACTGATCCAGGTCTTGGTTCGGGATTGCGTCCTCCCGTCTCCGCGGATCCGTGCAGATCCCCCACGCCTTCGCCCGATGGCGCTGGATGCGGCGCTCCCCCGGCTTTCAGCCGCAGGTTAATATGTAATCCATGATCGACTTGGCAAACCCGATCTCCGGATTGTTCGTCCAGCCGCTGGGCTCGAAGCGCGTGTGCGAGAACTTCTCGCAGAACAGTTTCAACGGAACGCCGTGTTGTAGCGCGATCGAAACCGCCAGCGCGAAACTATCCATCAGTCCGCTGACCGTCGAACCTTCCTTCGCCATGGTGATGAACAGCTCACCTGGCTCGCCATCAGGATAAAGCCCCACGGTGATGTAGCCTTCGTGTCCGCCCACATTGAATTTGTGGGTGATCGAAGCGCGTTCTTCCTGCAGCTTGTGGCGTACCGCGCGGGGCGGAGCGTTCAGATTCTCTTCCTCTCGCGGAGCGGGCGCCCGGACTGCATCTTCTTTCTTGGAAAGAGCGGTAGCCGATCCGGCTGCCGACAAGGGTTGCGATTGCTTGCACCCGTCGCGGTAAACCGCAACCGCTTTCAGCCCCAGCTTCCAGGCCTGGAGATACGCTTCCATGATGTCTTCCACAGAAGCATTGTTGGGAAGATTTACGGTTTTCGAGATGGCGCCGGAGATAAACGGCTGCGTGGCTGCCATCATGCGCAGATGCCCCATGTAGAATCGAATACCGCGAGATCCTCGTCCTTGATCAGCGGCGCGCCTTCGATGGTGCCGGTCGCGTCTATATAGGAGACGATCGCGTCCGCCTGCTCATGCGTGTAGCCCAGCTTGAACAGCGCGGTCGGCACCGTGTTATTCACAATCTTGATCATCCCGCCGCCGACCAGCTTCTTGTACTTCACCAGCGCCAGATCGGGCTCGATGCCGGTGGTGTCGCAATCCATCATGAATCCGATCGTTCCGGTGGGTGCGAGCACGGTAACTTGACTGTTGCGGTAGCCGTGTTTCTCGCCGTGCGCGAGCGCTTCATCCCAGCATTGTTTGCTGGCTTCGTAGACTGGCGTCGGAACATTGGTCTTATTGATATGGTTCACGGAAGCGCGATGCATCCGGATTACATCAAGGAATGGCTCGCGGTTGATATACCACCCGGGGCAGGCGGCTCCGGGCATCACGTTGGAACCGAGATTCGTTTCTGACAAATTCTTCTGGGTAGGCTCGGTCGCCGGGGCTAACGGCTCGCACAGCTCCGCAAGGCGAGAAGACTGCA
>QIAI01000530.1 GCA_003224995.1 Acidobacteriota bacterium | reverse complement strand
CGGTGATCTTCACTTGCGGATGTCTTTCGGCGTTCTTCGTGAACGACATTGTGTGCCTGGTGATGGTTCCTTTTGTGCTGAGCATTACAAAGAAGATGCAACTGCAGCCCCTACCTTACCTGCTGGCAGTGGCGACAACATCGAATATCGGCAGCGTGGCAACCATCACTGGCAATCCACAGAACATGCTGATCGGGTCGTTCTCGGGAATTCACTACCGCGATTTTGTCGTGCACCTGGGGCCGGTAGCGTTGGTGGGGTTGTGCATCGACTGGGGCGTGCTGCATTGGGTGCACATGCGAAATGTTCGCATGACGGTGGAAGATCGCAGGGCAATTCCCTTGCCGCCGCTGGATCTCTCGAAGCTCACCAAGCCGGTCATCGTGGCGAGCGCCGTGGTGGTTGGATTTTTCTTTGGAGTCGATCCCGCGATGATGGCGGCGCTGGGCGCGGCGCTGCTTCTGATCACGCGAACGGGCCTGTTTTTGATTGTCGGTGGGGCGGAGAATGCGGGGATTACGACGCGACTTCTGGATATTGCCCAGCACTGGAATCTGCAGCGGACCTGGGTGTTCACGAATTACGGTTGCGGGCCTGTGCAACGTGGTAAATAACGTGCCGGCAGTGATGCTTTTGAAGACGATGGTTCCGGGGTTCGGCGATCCTCACAAAGCGTGGCTGCTGCTGGCCATGGCATCCACGCTGGCGGGAAACCTGACCATCACGGGAAGCGTGGCGAATATTATTGTGGTGGAATCGGCGAAGCCTGAGGTGGAGATTGGGTTTAGCGATTATGTGCGAGCGGGCGCGCCGATTACGATTCTGACGCTGCTGGTGGGATGGGCGTGGGTGACGTGGGTGGGATAGGGTCGGGTTCCGCAACGAAGAAGGTGTCGTCCCTGAAGCTTGACATTTAATGTTACAGGTATAACATTTCCGCAATGGCTGTAACTCCCGTTCCTTCGACTCGATGGCTGTTGCTGATGTACCGGCTGCCTTCGAGCCGTGCCAGCCAACGGGTCGAGATCTGGCGCAAACTGCAGCGCTATGGGGCGCTGCCATTGCGCTCGTCGGGACATGTGTTGCCGGAATCGGAAGCCAATCAGGAAAAGCTGGAATGGCTGGCCACGGCCATTCGGAATTATCGCGGCGACGCCTCGGTAGTGCGGGTGCAGGGATTCGATGATTTGTCAGATGGGCAACTGGAAAAGCTGTTCATCGAGGCGCGCGCGCGCGATTACGAGGCGCTGGGACGGGAAGCGAAGAGTTTTTTGCGACGAGCGTCGCGGCCGCCGGGCGGGCTCGAGGCACTGCTGGCGCCGGCGGATCAGAACAATGCGACTGCGCGGGAGAAGGGCAGCGGCGAAAAATTGAAGAAGCATCGCAAACGCATCTGGGTGACACGGCCCCGGCCGGGAATCGACCGGGTATCGTCGGCATGGCTCATCCGGCATTTCATTGACCCCAAGGCGCGCTTCGTGTTTGGCAACGATCCCGGGGCTCGGCCGGATGCGATTCCATTCGACATGTTTAGTACCGCGGGCTTCGGGCATCGTGGTGAGGATTGCACGTTTGAAACGTTGTGCAAGGAGTTCGCGATACGTGATCGGAAGGTGAAGCGGGTTGCAGAAATCATTCATGATGCCGACTTAGAAGACGAGAAGTTTGGACGAGCAGAGGGGATTGGGCTGGACGCAACCTTGAAAGGCTGGGCGACGCAGGACGTTTCTGATGACGAACTCCTGCGACGCGGAATGGAACTGATCGAGGGGCTTTATCACGGGCTGAGCTAGCGGCGAATGGGAATGATGAAACGGATTTTGCTGATCAGCAACTCGACGCTCTATGGGAGCGGGTACCTGGATCACGCGGAGAGTGAGATTCGAGGGTTACTGGGACCTGGGAGACGAATTGTTTTCGTGCCGTTCGCCGCGTATGAGCGCGGCAAGTATACGGCACAGGCGCGGACGCGATTTGAAGGCATGGGCTGCGAGTTGATATCGGTGCATGACGTTTCGAATCCATGCCGGGAAGTGGAAACTGCGGACGCGATTTTTGTGGGAGGCGGGAACACATTTCGGTTGCTGAAAGGGCTCTACGATTTTGATCTGCTGGAACCGCTGCGGCGCATAGCGGCGGAGGGAAAACCGTACATCGGATCGAGTGCAGGTTCGATCGTGGCGGGGCCGAGCTTGCGAACCACCAAGGACATGCCAGTGGTCGAGCCGCCATCCTTCGAGGCGCTCGGGCTGGTGCCTTTCCAGATCAGCCCGCACTATCTGGATCCCGATCCGTCGTCGAGGCACATGGGAGAGACCCAGGAGGAACGCATTCTGCAATTTCTGGAGGAGAACGAGGCTCCGGTTGCCGGACTACGGGAAGGCGCAATGCTGCGGGTCGAAGGGAAGACAGTGACGCTGAAGGGATCGGCGGGGGCGCGGTTGTTCCGGCGGGGAGAGCAGCCGGTGGAAGTTCTGCCGGGCGCGGAGGTTTCGAGTCTCCTGCTGCAGAGCTCTGGGTCGCCGGCATGAAGACTGAGGGAACGCTGGTTCTGCAGCGGCATGAAATCGCACAACTCCTCACCATCGAGGACTGCATTGCGGCAGTCGAGCACGCGTTTCGGGTGTATGGGCAAAGGCGGGCAGCGGCGCCAGGGATGCTCGCGTTCCATGCTCGGGAAGGAGGGTTCCATATCAAGGCCGGATTTCTGGAACTCGAACGCAGCTACTTCGCGGCGAAAGTGAATGGCAATTATCCAGGAAATGGCGAGCGGTTTGGGCTGCCCACGATTCAGGGCGTAATCGTGTTGTGCAATGCGGAGAACGGAAGTCCACTGGCAGTTATGGATTCGATGGAGATAACAGCCAGAAGGACCGCGGCGGCAAGCGCAGTAGCGGCGAAATACTTGGCACGTCCGGAATCGGCAGTTGTGACCGTATGCGGGTGCGGGGTGCAAGGCTATGCCCAGGTGCGGGCATTGAGGTCGGTGTTGCCGTTGCGAAAAGTGTTTGCGTACGACAAAGATTTGGAGCGGGCGAGGGGTTTCGCGCAACAAATGGGAAGCGAGTTGCAGGTGGATATCAGCGTAGCTCGGGATCTTGCAAGAGCGGTGGGGGAAAGCGATGTGTGCGTGACTTGTACGACATCGCGGGTGCCGGTGCTGATGAAAGCGGATGTGCCGGAAGGAATGTTTGTGGCAGCAGTGGGAGCCGATCATCCCGAAAAACAGGAGCTCGATCCCGCGCTGCTGTCGGCCGCGACCGTTGTAACAGATGTAACCGAACAGTGTGCCGCGACCGGAGATCTGCATCATGCGGTGATGTCGCGAGTGATGC
>QIAI01000529.1 GCA_003224995.1 Acidobacteriota bacterium | reverse complement strand
AGTGTCCAGTGAATGTGTTACCTTGCATGGCGCTCACAATCATTGCGGTTCCGCGATCGCGAATGCGATGGCGTCATTCAACTCGACAGGTGGAATTATGAATTGCAAATCACAAAAAGCGCCAGGCCGGGCTGCACTGCTCATCGTCTCGATTCTTTTTGCATCGTCGAACTTTGTGCTCGCTCAGACTTCCCGCTGGACCGAGGAGAAAGCGAAAACCTGGTACAGCCAGCAGCCTTGGCTGGTCGGCAGCAACTATATTCCCACGGATGCAATCAACCAACTGGAGATGTGGCAGGCGTCAACCTTCAATCCAGGTCAAATCGATAAGGAGTTGGGTTGGGCCGAAGATATGGGGATGAACACCATGCGCGTGTTCCTTCACGACCTGTTGTGGCAGGAGAACCCGGCAGGCTTTAAGGAGCGTGTCGATAAATTTCTTGAAATTTACTCTCGGCATCATATTAAGCCGCTGCTTGTGCTCTTTGATTCTTGCTGGGATCCGAACCCAAAGCTCGGTATGCAGCATCCTCCGGAGGACTCAGCTCAGCAGGAGAGACTAAAGGCCTACGTGGTGGGCGTGGTCGGAGCATTCGCCAATGATTCTCGCGTGCTCGGGTGGGACCTGTGGAACGAACCCTCCAACACCAACGAGGGCAGCTATCACAAGCAAGAATTGAAGAACAAACCCCAGATCGTAGAGGAAATGTTGCCCAAGGTTTTCTCCTGGGCGAGAGAGGCGCGGCCATCGCAACCCCTGACCAGCGGGGTTTGGGACATCGATTTCATGAAGGGCACGTCGCCAACCAAGACCCAGCAGATCCAACTGGACAACTCTGATGTCATCACATTTCACAACTATGGATGGCCAGAGAGCTTCGAGAAGGAAGTGATATTCCTGCAGAAGTTCAATCGCCCGATATTTTGCACCGAATATATGGCGCGCGGTGCAGGCAGCACATTTGACACGGTATTGCCTGTGGCGAAGAAATATAAAGTGGGCGCGATCAATTGGGGCTTCGTCGCAGGAAAGACGCAAACTTACTACCCGTGGGATTCCTGGCGGCACCCGTATATCGTTGATGAACCGGCCGTCTGGTTTCATGAAGTACTGCACCCTGACGGAAAACCCTATCGCGAAGCCGAAGTTAAGCTGATTCACGATTTAAGCGGTCGGGGCAAAGCCGTAGATTCGGCGGCTCAGTAGGCCCGGTCGTGTGCAGCGACCCAGGCCGGGCACGTACGTTCCTCCCGATGAATTCGTCGGATACCCGTTTCGTCGAGGACCCCAACAAAGCGAGTAATCATTTACACAAGGACTCCTTCTGTGGATAATGCCACCCGGCGCACCTAAGTAAACGTTTGCGCATCCGAGCCCATTTTGGACGCTGCGCGCGACTCGTTTGAGGCTGCTAACGGCTGGTTTAAAGACCGAACAGGAGAATCCAAACATGTTTTCCGACAAGAGACGGCAATTCCTGCAGCAAGTCGCGGGCGTTGGAGCGGCTTGCTCCGCCAACTTGATTCTTAGCCCGTTCTCATCTGGTCAAACATCTTCGGTTGGTTCCAGCGACATCACCCGCATTTACCTCGACTCCCGCCGTTCCATCGCGCCTCTCGATCCAAACGTGTTCGGTTCATTCCTGGAGCATCTGGGACGGGCGATCTACGAAGGTATTTACGATCCGGGTTCGAACTTGTCGGACGCAAATGGATTCCGCAAGGACGTGATGGACGAAGTCCGGCAACTCGGAGTTCCGATCATTCGGTACCCTGGGGGTAACTTCGTTTCTGGATACAACTGGCTCGACGGCGTAGGCCCGAAGAAAGACCGTCCTCGCACTCTCGACAAAGCCTGGAACACAATCGAAACCAACCAGTTCGGCACGAATGAATTCATGGCATGGTGCAAGTTGGTGGGTGCAAAGCCGCTGATGGGACTCAACCTTGGAACGGGAACGCCGGAGAAGGCGGCCGCGCTGGTGGAGTACTGCAATGTGGAGAAAGGGACGAGGTGGAGCGATCTGCGGCGCAGTCACGGCGTCGAGAAGCCCTACAAGGTCGAGCACTGGTGCTTGGGAAACGAGATGGATGGTCCATGGCAGATCGGACACATGACCGCGACTGAATACGGCATGAAAGCCCAGGACGCCGCCCGGCAGATGCACTATGTGGATCCGTCCCTGAAACTCATTGCTTGCGGATCAAGTCATCCTTTGATGCCTACCTATCTGGAATGGGACCGCGAGGTTCTGGAGCAATGCTACGAACATGTCGATGGTCTGTCGCTGCATCGCTACTTCGGCAATACCCAGGAAGACACTGGTGGCGACAGCAAGAAGTACTTGGCCATGAACCTGAGTATGGAGCGGCAAATTGCGGAATCCCTTGCGGTGTGTGATTTAGTACGCGGGCACAAGCGATCTCCGAAAAAACTCTGGCTTTCGTTCGACGAATGGAACGTCTGGTACCGAGCCCGCAGCGGCGATGCGGTGAATGGCCACGAGCAAGAGGCCCCGCATCTCCTGGAAGAGGTTTATAACCTGGAAGATGCGCTTCTCGTGGGCGGGATCCT
>QIAI01000584.1 GCA_003224995.1 Acidobacteriota bacterium | reverse complement strand
AGGCTCCGACGCCCGATCAGGATCTTGGCATCGCCGTTCATCCCTTCTCTTAGGTCTCCGCTATTCTCTAATTCAACGTTGCCAATGTAAAACCTGGGTGCGCGAATGCCTTCCAACTGATCTTTCTGCACTAATCCAGCTTCGATTGAAGAAGATGCAGGCGCCAAGGATGCCAGGCTCCCCGACCACGGTTTGAACTGCGACTCGGCATGCAGCCGAACCAAAGCCCCTGGGTGAACATCTCGCATGCTGAACTCGGGAACGTAAATGCGCGCGATCATGGTAGACAGGTCAGCCACTTCGGCCACTTCCGTCCCGGATTTCAAATATGCACCCAACAGATCATGCAAACGCGGGGAGATGACGGTCCCCGGAATCGGGCTGTTGACTTGCAGACGTTTGAGCTCTTCGGCGAAGCCGCGGAGGCGTTCCGTGGATTGGCGGCGTTCGTGTTCTGCCGGTCCGAAACTCCCGTAGCTCATGCTGGCCTGCATTGCTCGCGCAGAGGCGCCGCGCATCTCGGCGCCGGCCTGTGCCGCAGCGGACTCCAATTCCAGGTTTCGCAGGCGCAAGAGCGGAGCACTGGCTGCGATTGCCTGGCCCTCATCGCTGAAGATTTCCGCCACAGTGCCGGGCACTTCGGTGTGGACCAGAGCTCTGCGTACTGGCTCCAGCGCGAAGCGGCCATCCACGAACTCTGGCCACACCGGCGCGAACGCCAGTACCACTGCCACGATACCCAGCAAGGCCACGCGGGTGGGGGTGAACCAGGCTAACAGTCGTTCCCTTTTGTCGAGATAAAGCGTTTTCATGAATCGCTCCAACATCGTGATGCGCGACTTGAAGATTTTCCACGCGAACAACAGAGCCGGCAGCCAGGCCCAGTCGGGCGTATACGCCCTCAGGATGTGGTAAATGAAGATCACCACGAAAGCCATCAACAGATAGCTGTACACGCTCGAAAGCAACGAATAGACGAAGTACAGCACTCTCCTGTGCCGGGGAACGTATTCGACTTCCGCCGGCAGGCGGAAAATGTGCTTGCGCGTCCAACTCGAGACAAAGCTGGTAGACCTTTCTTTTAAATCCGCTTCGCCAATCAGCTCCGACAGCAAATAGTAACCGTCGAGCTTGATGAGCGGGTTCAGGTTCAAGATGGTCACTCCAATGCCCGTCACCATCATGACCTTGTATGCAAAATCGTGAACAAACATGCCGGTGGCAGTGCCCCACCAGATGAACGTTGCAGCCACGCAGATCATCAAGTCTGCCCAAATGCCCGCAATGATTGTTGAAATCCGCGCTTTCTTATCGCCCACAATCCAGACCTGGGTGGCGTCGCAGACGAAGGTAGGCGCAAAATACATCAGGAGAAACTGCATCTTTTCCACCCGAGCGCCGAAGTGCTTGCAGGTCAAGCCGTGGGCGGATTCGTGGAAGAAAGCCATCGCCCCGAACAGGAACCAGAATTCCACCAGGTCCCACGTACTTTTCGCGGTGAAGTTGTAGAAAGCGAAACTGTCGCTCCAGATTTCGCCGAACTTGTCCGCCCACATCCAGCCCATGACGGCGAACATGAAGATGGTCAGCAGAGTGAACCAGGCGGTGTAGACGAAATCGACGTAAGGCTGGATCTTGCTCAGGTAATCGTCCGCGTTGGGCCAGGTGTGCAGCGTGATATCGGTCACGTCGGCGACATGAAAGCGGCCGCGCTTATGACGCTCGCTGCTCATCTTTTGCTTGAGCGTTATGTTCCGTTCGAGAGGGGTCTTGTAGAACAGCTCGCCCTGCTCTTCCAGGTAAGAGGCAAACTCTTTCACGTCTTCTTCGGTGAAAGCGAGGTTGGATTCGCGAAGGATCAGGTCTGAAATCTGCTTGTACGAGCGCTCGCCGTCGAATAACTGGAGCAGTTGCCACTGCTCCGGACTGAACCGAAGATAGACATCCGTGCCCGGCATTTTCGCGAGCACAACGCGAACGCCTTGTTCTACGCGGGTAGCGGCGTTGCGCAGTAGTCGCGGGAAGATCGGGCAGCGCTACCTCGAGAGCTTCGAGGATATTCATTGCAGCTTGGCCATGCGGATGTTGGCCAGCATTCCCGGCCTGAGGTCGGATGCCTGTCCCTGGAGGCGGGCCAGCACTTCTATTGTTCCACTGGAGGGATCGACCACCGGGCTGATCTGGGTGATGGCGGCGGTGTGACGAACCGACGAGGAGCCGTCGGCCAACTCCAGCGAGACCGTTTGCCCATTCTTCAGTTTTCCGAGAAAGCGTTCCGGCAGCGTGAATTTGACTTCCAGCGGCGCCACGGCGGTGACCCAGAAGAGGCGGTCACTGACCGCGACTTTTTGCCCCGCACGCACGTAACGGCGGGCGACGATGCCGTCAAAAGGCGCCGTGATTCGAGTCTTTTCCTTTTCCAGTTGTAGCGATCGCTCGGTAGCCTGGGCGTTGGTCAGCAGTTCGGTCTCGCGGCTTACTTCGAACCTGTCTGCTTCCACTTTGTATTGGGCATGCTCTAGCGTTTCCTTGGTGAATACACCTGCTTCCCAGAGCTTCTTTGCCCGGGTCAGATCGGATTCCAGGACCTTAGTCTCGGCCTGCCAGTTTTTCAGGTTGGCCTGGATGGAGCGGGTCTTGGCGGAGGCAGCCTCAAGATCGGCGGAAATCTGGCGATCGTCGAGGCGCGCGAGAAGTTGCCCTTTGCGCACGCGAGTGTTGGGCTCGGCCAGAATGGAGGTGATGACGCCTTCCCGCAGAGCCGCCACATCCACCTGGTTCTCAACCACAATGGGGCCCGAGGCCTCGAACAAGCTCTCGTTTGGAGTTTGGGAGACCGGAGCTGCTGGCCGCGCTAGCGGCGGAGCCGCCGCGACCTTGGAAGTATCGGTGGAGTCGCTGCAACTGCTCAACGCCAGCGCAACCGTCATCAACAGAGCCAGAGAAAGAATC
>QIAI01000583.1:1863-2417 GCA_003224995.1 Acidobacteriota bacterium | reverse complement strand
AAGCAATCTGCGAAAAGGCGTTCTCGCCAGTATTTACGCTATTGCGGAGGGATGTGTGAGTGGTTGAAACAGGCGGTCTTGAAAACCGCTGTACGGGAAACCGTACCGGGGGTTCGAATCCCTCTCCCTCCGCCATCAAATCTTATTCAGTAGCAAAATCCCACCGCTTGCATTGACTCTGAGCGCTTCAGTGTGGGATGGCTCGGGACTCAGCGTCTCTCTCATTGCTGACTGTATGATCAGGAATTGATAATTCGGAGAGAACTTAAAATGAGTCTTGTTCTCAACTTTCGCCAGCTTCTGCTTGTCTTAGGCACGGTCGCAATTGGGGTGGCATCCTTGCCTTTCGCTGATCAGGCGAGCCTCATCCCGGCCTCACACCTGATCAATCCCGACGAACTGGTCAAAATTCTTCAGTCTGCGAAGAGCGAGAGACCGCTCATGATTCAAGTGGGCTCCCACGTCCTTTACACGCAGGCGCATATTCCCAACTCGGAATACATTGGCCCAGCCTCCAGTGAGACAGGTTTGCAGTCCTTGCGGGAGCGGGTGAA
>QIAI01000583.1:0-1845 GCA_003224995.1 Acidobacteriota bacterium | reverse complement strand
TGCCCCAATATCAAGCCCGCCGACGATGCGCTGCGCGCCATGGGCTTCACCAACGTGAAAATCCTCTTTATTGCGAACAATTTTGGGTCGGATTGGGTCGACAAGGGCTATCCGGTTAGCAAGGGAGACTAGGGAACGGAAGGCTTCCAGGCTGAGGTCGGCATATTGAAGAAAGGCATTTTCCGCGGCCTGACATTGATCGTAGTAGTGGCGGGACTCTACCTCATGAGCCGTCATCATGGCGCGCCGGTCGGCAGCGGGGCGACAGGGACGGGCGAACATGCTCTCGCGCCCGACTTTTCTCTTCCTGACCTAACTGGACACAGGGTCGAGCTTTCAACCTATCGGGGCAAGGTCGTCCTTCTGGACTTCTGGGCAACCTGGTGCGATCCATGCCGGGACGAGATCCCGCACTTCATCGAACTCCAGGATAAGTACGGCGGCGAGGGCTTGCAGATCATTGGCGTTTCCATGGACGATGGACCGGAACCGGTGCGCGATTTCTGCCAGCGCTTGAAAATCAACTACCCGGTCGTGATGGGCAACGCAAAGACCGGCGAACTCTACGGCGGAGTTCTCGGATTGCCGATCGCATTCCTCATCGGGCGTGATGGCCGGATCACCACCCGGCACATCGGGGCAACCGACATCTCAGTCATGGAAAAGGAGATTGCCAATCTACTCCGAAGCAGCGCCGCCGGTATCTAGCCCATTCACGGGGCTTTGGCGTCGATTGGTACGGGGAATTCTCCGCCGAATGATCAAGAACGCCAAGTCTGTGAATCCTTCTCTCGCTTTCTGCAATCCCTGTCCTAAAACACTCTCGCAAGATCGGGTAAACCCCTCATTGTGTTTGTAGGAATTTTCGTCAGACTACTGTCTCCAGGAGGAATCTCGTACCATGCTCGCCACGACGGCAACTCTGGCCGTGCTGATCGGCGCATTTTTATTGGGAGTGAAGTTCACCGTCGACGAGATACGACGCCGGCCCCGAAAAATGCGCGTCTGGTTTCGCTGAACCTCGATCCCAGCTTGCGTAAATGACGCTTGAGCCGTCACCGCCTTTCTGACAACCCTTGCGATGACGGCTTTTTTGTGTGGCATGGGCTCGCCACACCGTGCCAGTACCAATGTCGGGGCATGAGGTTAAAGCCTTCTGCGATGTCTGTCGCTGCTGGCGGAATCGACTGCGCGATCATCGTCCAAGGCAGCAGAGCGAACGGGAACGGCAAAATGGCAAGCGATGCCCGGCTGCGCTCTCATTTTTCTCTGAACTCGCCGATGAACACTCCGAATGCCGGCAAGCTTACTTCAGAGCCTTTCGCCTCGGCGCCAGAGGTAGCTACCAGGCTTTTTAATGCTGAGGAGGAACCAATTTGGCTGAAGGTTGGCTTCTGTGGCGAGTTGGACATGTTGAGTGCCACCAGCACCGACTTCCCTTCATAGGAGCGAACGAACGAAAGCACGTTGGAATCGTCCTCATTAACTGCCTTGTAGTTCCCTTCCAACAGCACCGGATTCTGGTGCCGCAGCGCCAGCACTTTGCGATAAAACTCCAGCACGGAATTCGGATCTTTCGACTCACTCGCCACGTTATGCGTCTTGTAACTGTCGGGCACGGGCAGCCATGGAGCGTGCGTGCTGAAGCCCGCGTTGACTGCGTCGGACCACTGCATCGGAGTGCGCTCCCCGTCGCGGCCCTTCTCCGCCGGCCAGCCCCGCCGGCCGATCGGATCCTTCACGTCTTCGGGCCGCTTGGGATCGTTGTTCTCCATGCCAAGCTCTTCCCCGTAGTACATGATGGGCGTACCCCGCAGCGTCAGGTAAAGGGCTCCCATCAGTTTG
>QIAI01000582.1 GCA_003224995.1 Acidobacteriota bacterium | reverse complement strand
TTCAAAATGGCTTTCATGTCCTCGGCGCGTTGTCCGCTCGCCACCGTCGACATGCGCTCGTAGTAGGCCCGGGTCACGCTGTTCAACTCCATCGGGAACTCGTAATGTTCCAACCTCCCCAGCCCATCGCTGAGGTGATAAATCGCATTGTCAGGAACGGGCAGGGAACTGTGACCGCCTGGGTTGGTCACGCTCAGTTGATAATCCGCATACAACTTTTCAGTGGCATCCACTTCCATCATCACCGGCTTGCCATGTTCGGTGGTGACGCCTCCGCCGTCGTGATTCAGCACGAATTCCGCGTCGATCAGTTCGCGATGATTTTTCAGCAGCCAGTCCACACCATTGGACTTGCCACCTTCCTCGTCCGCGGTGAGCGCTAAAATGATGTCGCGATCCGGCTGGTACCCTTCCTTCTTCATGCGGATGAGAGTGGTCACCATAATGGCATCGCCGCTTTTCATGTCTTGCGTGCCGCGCCCGTAAAAGAATCCGTCTTTCTCAACGAATTGAAACGGGTCGGTGGTCCAATCCTCGCGGCGTGCTTCCACCACGTCGAGATGCCCAATCAACAGTACGGGTTTGTGCTTGCCGGTGCCCCGTAGACGTACCACGGTGTTTTTCTTGCGATCATTCGGACCAAGCACCTGTAAGTCGCTGTCTGCGAAGCCTGCGTCCCGCAATCGTTTCGCCATGGCTTCGGCGGCAGCCGTGACGCTGCCCACAGAGTCGGTTGTGTTGATCTCTATTAATTCTTTGAAGATGTCGTGAGAAAGCTGCTTGGTCGCTTCGTCGATTTGCGCGTTTGCTAGAGGAAGAGCTAAGACTCGAAACGCGAGGCTCCAAAGTACCAGAAGCGCGAGGTTGTCGCATAGGCCAGCCTGATCGAACAGCCTCGACAGTATGGTGCGGGAGAAGGCAAGCGAGCCCAGCCGCAGAAAGGAAAAGGGACCAGATGCCCTGGTCCCCTGGCTTCGCCGGATTTGTAAGGTTACTTAATGTGGATGGTTTTGCCGTCGGGATCAAGCGTGCCCTTGATGCGAACTTTCTTGCCTTCATACTGCTTCAAGGCTTCCTGGTGATCGACATCATAAGTCTTACCGCTGGTGTCCTGCAGAACGTACTTGTCTCCGGTCTTGGCAATGGTGCCGCTGAAAGTCTGGCCGTCTTCAGCGGGGGCCTGCGCCTGGGCATCGTTTCCACTCTGTCCCGCGGGCGGCTGCGAGGGCTGCGTCTGATCGGGTGGCTGCTGCTGTTGCGGCTGCGACGCCGAGGGCGGATTCGAAGACTGCGAGTCAGGTTGTTGCGCGTAGAGAGTTGCGGTGCTCAGTGCGACCGCCAGCGTCCCCAGCATCCACAGAGATTGGGTCGTTTTGGTCATTTCATCCTCCGAAGAATGTATGCGGCTCTGCGCTTCTCTAGCAAACACCATGCCAACAAATTCTTCCTCACTGAGGATTCTGTGCGCCTTCGCTCCTACCGGGTGAGAGGTTTGCAATGAGTGTCTTACACCTATTGCAATTTTTCGACGTCCGGTCATCTCACGAGCACTCAGGCGCTTAAAGCTTCGGGCTACAGTCGCAGCCGTATGTGGTGCGGGAGTAGAACCCACCCGGGAACGGGAACTATTTGCACGCCCGTCTAAGGTCCCCCCTCGTATATGTTTGCGCCAGATCACATTCGTAAATTTTGCAATTCACTGCAAATAGGAAATAACCATCCCTCATCCCCACGGTCAGCAGCCTAAGTAATTTGAACCATTCCACTGGCCTGCATAGGCTCGCAGTTACGCTCACTTCCACAGGAGAAAATAATGCGAATCAAAATTTTCATGTCGGCCGTTGTAATGTTGAGCCTGGCCATGACGAGTGTGGCCCATGCGGATAAGCACGGGCATGGCAAGCACGATCGCGATGACGACGACGATCGCGGGCGCCACTATTACAGTGATCACGATCGCGGCGAAATGCGGGAGTGGTACCACGAACATGAGCGCGGCGATCGTCTGCCGCCTGGACTAGCCAAGCGCGATCGCCTACCTCCTGGACTGGAGCGCCAGTTGCGTGTGCGCGGCACATTGCCTCCGGGACTTCGCAAGAAAATGATGCCTTGTCCGGAAGAGGTGGAACGCCGCCTGCCACCACCGCCGCCTGACTGCGCCCACGTCGTGATCGGTGGACACGTGGTGCTGGTGAATCGCAGCTCCTACGTGGTGCTTGATATCTTCCACTTCGAAATGTAATCCCAATAAAGGTTCGGCTCGGTCTGGTCAGCCGAGCCTTTTTGCTACTTCGATTCAATCTTCTCCGGCCCAACTGCCCGCCCGTCTCGACCCTTCTGGGGGAAGTGTCTTCCTTGCCATAGTTTGCAAGATGCAGGAAAGAAAAGGGCCACTTTCTTCCTTGAATCTCGGCGAAACTTTTGGGACGCTCATGACTCCAATCCAATACGCGAAATGGATCGTTCTCAGGAGGGACAATATGAACAAAGGCTTGTGGATTCGTGGACTCATGGCATTGGCGCTCGCCGCCGCAGTCTTCGCTTTTCCCTTCGCAGCCCGGGCCAAAAAAGCCAGTGAGATCCCGGCGCCGGCTGTCGATGCCACGCTCGCTGCCACTTCTGGAGAGGAGACTGCGGTCTTTGCTGGCGGCTGCTTTTGGGGAGTTCAAGCCGTCTTCCAGCACGTGAAAGGCGTGATCAGCGCGACCTCCGGTTATTCAGGTGGAGAAGCGAAGACGGCGGAGTACGAAGTGGTGAGCACCGGAAGCACCGGCCACGCCGAGTCCGTCAAGGTTGTCTTCGATCCCTCGCAGGTGACCTACGGGCAACTTTTGCACGTGTTCTTTTCTGTCGCACACGACCCGACGGAGTTGAA
>QIAI01000581.1:837-2723 GCA_003224995.1 Acidobacteriota bacterium | reverse complement strand
AAGAAAAGGAGATCCCATGAAAACAACATTCAAGAGATTCGCAGTAGCTCTGGGCCTGGCTCTGATTGGAATGATCCTCACCGCAAAAGCCGGCGCTGAGTGCGGGTCTTATCTTCAGGGACACAAGGTCGGGGCTGTTGTCTCACCGCAATCCTGGAGTGGGGCAGAGTTCAGTTCGGCTTCGCGCTTACTGGTGTCCGATCACGATTCCAACGACTCGATCGTCGGAATGTGGAAATTTACGTTCACTGCACAGGGCAATACCGGCCCTGGCTCGCCCCCCGATGGCGTACCACTCGATATAGGTTTCACCCAGTGGCACAGCGATGGGACGGAAATCATAAACTCCGGACGCCCTCCGCAGGACGGCAGTATCTGTTTGGGAGTATGGAAAAAAACTGGAAAATCGAGATACAAGTTCAATCACTTTGCTATCGGCTACGATACAGCCAACGCGCCGACCGGGATCGGGAATCCGACCGGACCTACTCACATCGTCGGGGACGTAATGGTGAGTCCAGACGGAAAATCCTATGCCGGGACATTCACGTTGGATGCATACGATACGTCGAACACCTTGATCGCCCACCTCGTCGGGGTAATCACTGCGACTCGCATTACCGTGCACACACCAGCAAGCAGCATATTCTAGGGAACGGCTTCATTCCGGCAACATTGCAGAGTGGTGGGCCGCAAGGCCTGCCACTTGGCAGAACTCGTCCTAGAAGTTTGCATACATCTCCCACCCACCGCCCCAGCCTCTCGACGGGTTGTTGACGAGAACTGCGTTCTCACCAGCTTGCGCCGTTTCTTCGCCCAGAAGTGGATCCATAAGTGTTACGGAGGGGAGCAGAGTCACTCGCGAATGATTCGGGGACGGCTCGCTCAAGAGCGCCCTCGAATCTAACTTTGCTCTCGGTCGCCTGGACGGTCGCGAAATCGCAGCGGCGATCGGGGTGAAGGCTGGTTAGAGTTTCTTGGTAGCGTCTGGCTGATTGGCAGCGCTACTTTAGGGGCTTCGCGAAAATCTCCGCGTCGGAGCGGCGGATGTAGTTGGCTTCCAGGTCTTCGGGCGAAATGGTTTCGCCTTTCTGAATCTTCTCCCAGCCCAGGCGCGCGATCGTATCACTGCGCGGCAGCGGAACCTGCTTGACTTGTAATCCCGCCGCGCGAGCGGCTTCGGCGAGCTTGGCTTCCGGCGTGACCAAGACTTCTCGGGCAGCTTCCGCGAACAACTCGGCATTGGTCAGCAGGCGCTCGGCGCGCATCTGGGCAGCTTCTTCGATGGGGTAGATGCCGGCATAGACGTCGCCGCGTCCCGCATCCAGGGCAGCAATGACTCGGCCTCGAGCCTGTCCACTTCGCGCGACCGCCTCCAGCAGGGAAACAGCGACAATTGGCTTTTGCAGAATTTCTGCGAGTGCCTTGATGACAGCCAGGCCTACGCGCAAGCCTGTGAAGGATCCTGGGCCGGAGGCCACTGCAAAAGCGCCGATGTCAGCTTTCGTGAGTTCATGTTTCGCGAGTGAGGCTGCGATCTGCGGCACCAGTTGCGCCGAGAAAGTTCCACCTTCGAGGGGAACGATATCCAGAATGTTTAGTTCCGAGGAGTGGCGCGCGTTCTCAGGTGCACGGGCCAGCGCGATGCTGCCGTCTTTTCCGGAGGTGTCGATGGCGAGCAGAATCATGGGTGGGTTAGTCGTTAGTCGTCAGTCGTCGGTCGTCAGTCGTCAGTCGTCGGTCGTCGGTCGTTGGTCCTTGGCTGATGGCACTCGGCTATTGGTCATTGACTATTAGCAAAAGCCCAAGGACGAAAGGTCAGTGGAATCCCACCTTTGCGCACAGAACGCGCAAAGATGGGGCACCCGGCACCAGCGCGATGCTGC
>QIAI01000581.1:0-819 GCA_003224995.1 Acidobacteriota bacterium | reverse complement strand
TGGCGAGTGAAATCCACAACGCTGCCGTGACGATAGTCTGGTAATACCAGGCCAGCGCGTAACGACGGGATAGTGCTCCACCAACAAAAAGCGCCACAAACCCTGAGAGCCAGTACGTCCAGCGCGAGAACGCTTGCTCGTAGGCGTGCGCGCCAGCCCTATATGCTTTGCCGAAGTTGCCTTCGTCCATTAGCTGATCCTCTGAATTCTCGATATAGCTGGACCGCGGAAATTGACGTCCTAGTGTTCTTCCGCCAGCTCCAGAAGCACTCCGCCGGCGCTGGCGGGATGCACGAAGACGTAGCGATGCCCTCCGGCTCCAACTTTGATTTCTTCCGACACGAGCCGCACACCATCTTTCTTAAGTTTCGCCACTACGGCCGCGAGGTCGGGAACTCGCAGGCACACGTGGTGCAGGCCTTCGCCGCGCTTGGCGATGAATTTCGCGATGGTGGAATCGTCGGACGTCGGCTCCAGCAACTCCAAACGGCTTTCGCCCACCGGCACCATGACCAGGCGAACTTTTTCCTGCTCGACGGTTTCTTCCGACGACACGCTGAGGCCGAGCTTCTCATAAATACCTTTCGCTGCGGCGAGCGATTTCACCGCGATGCCGAGATGATCGATGCTGAACATCACTGCCCCGCTTTCCGCACAATCTCCTCCACCAGCGAATACGGGTCGCGCTTGTGCTCGGCAATTTCTGTCGCGTATTGCTCGACGCGGCCATTCCCCAGTTCTCCCCGCGCCCGCTCCAGCATGGCATCGCGCAGCATCTCGACCAGCCGCTCTTGCCAATTCTGAATGTTGCGCTTGACT
>QIAI01000580.1 GCA_003224995.1 Acidobacteriota bacterium | reverse complement strand
GCTGGCCGAGCGGCACGGCGTCGACGCGAAACAAATCTTGGTGGCGAATGGATTGACGGCGCTGCTGGGTATCATTGCGCGAACGCTGCTGCGGCCCGGAACGAACGCCGTGAGCAGCGCGTGTTCGTTCATTTCCTATCCCATGGTGACCCACGCTGCAGGCGCGCAACTGGTGGAGACTTCGCTCGTGGCGAGCGGATACGATCTGGACGCGTTGCTTGCCGCCATCAATGCCGACACCCGCCTCGTATTCCTGGCGAATCCCAATAATCCCACCGGAACGCTGGTCGAGGCCGCGGCCGTAGACCGGTTCATTGAGCGAGTGCCAGCGCACGTCGTCGTGGTTCTGGACGAAGCGTATTTCGATTATGCCCAGTACTTCGCGGCGCAGCGCGGAATCGTATACTCGCGCGCAGTGGAGTATGTGCTGGAAAACCGCAATGTCGTCGTTCTACGCACATTTTCAAAAGCCCATGGGCTGGCGGGAGTGCGAATCGGTTATGCCATGGGCCCGGCGGAGTTGATCGCTTATTTCGCGTGCGTGCAGGATGTTTTTGCGGTGTCAGGACTGGCGCAGGTTGCCGCACTCGCTGCGCTCGATGATGAGGCGCACGTGCACAATGCAGTGGAGAAGAATGCGGTGCAGGCCGAGTGGATGCAGAGCGAACTGGCAGCGCGCGGCTATCCGATGTTTGCGACCTGGACAAACTTTGTCACTCTGGAGGCGAAACAGCACAGTCGAGAGTTTGCGCGGAGATTGCGTCAACAAGGAGTGTTGGTTCGTCCTCTGGGTCCGTGGGGAGCGCCCACATCGATCCGGGTGACGCTAGGCACGGCAGAGCAGAACCAGGCGTTCGTCCAACTCCTCGGCTGCGTTGCGGGCAGGCGCCGCGCTTCACAAAACCCACAAATCTCCAACCATGGGAAGGCGCGCGGCTCCGAACAGTCCCGCATCACTTCCCAGAAGCGCGCGTGTGACGATGGTCGTTTTGCCGGTTCCGGGCTCAACATGTGCGGAAGCACCGGTGTGCGCGTGATGGGGATCGGCGGGTGCCGTCGCGGCATAGACTGTGGCACGCAGGCGCAATTCTTCGAACACAGCAGGCGAGAACGCCTCCCATGCACTGCACACCCCACCGCCAATCACGTACATTTCCAGATTGAGCCCATTGATCATGGTTGCCAGGGAGATGCCCAGCGCCCGGCCGACACGCCGGAAGATTCGTCGTGCCTGTTCATCGCCCTGAATCGCCAGGTTGTAGATTTCCTGGGCACTGAATTCCGGATCCGAATTCGCCGCCTTTGCCAGTCCCGGAGCGTCGCCGGTGGCGATGACTTCGCGTGCCATGCGTACGATCGCGGTTGCGGACGCGTATTGCTCGAGGCAGCCACGATTTCCGCAGCCACACTGCTGGCCTTCCGGGTCGACGGTCATATGACCGAACTCGCCTGCCATGCCGGTCATCCCGTGCCAGATTTTTCCGTGTAGTATCAGTCCGCCACCTACGCCCGTTCCCAGCGTCAACATCGCCATATCGCCGACGTGGCGCCCGGCGCCCAGCCACTATTCTCCAAAGGCCGCGACGTTGGCATCGTTCTCGAGAATTACCGGCGCGCCCAGTCGCTTCTCAATCTCGCTTCGTACGGGGTATTCCGACCATCCAGGAAGGTTGGGCGAGTCCCGCACCATGCCGGAGGGCAGATCAATGATTCCGGGCACGCCGATTCCCACGCCCAACAACTCGCCGGAAGATTCGTATTTGCCAGAGAGATGGCGGATGGCTTCGCACATCTCGTTCAGGACGTGGTCGCGGCCCTGGATGGTTTTGGTGCCCAGCGTGACTTTCTCGATCAGCCGTCCTTGCTCTTCGACAGCCGCAATCCGCAGGTTGGTCCCGCCCAGGTCGACTCCGACTGCAAAGTTCGCCATAAGGTCACAAAGCAAAACAGACTACACCGCGGGCTCGCGATTGTCGATTTTTGAATGGGCGGAAGGGCGGCGAATGCCGTTGCTGTAACGTTTCAATGAGGGTTGCGCAGGAAAACGATTTCTACTTCTGACACTTCGGGCAGTAGTGGCTGCTGCGCCCGGCAATGACGACGCGCTTGATGGGAGTTCGGCACACGAGGCAGGGCTCGCCTTCGCGGCCATAGACGCGATGTTGCAATTGAAAAAATCCCTCTTCTCCGTCGGCATCTACGTAATCGGAAACGGACGAACCCCCGAGCGCGATGGCTTCTTTCAATACTTCCCTCACGGATGCGTAGAGCTTTTCCAGTTGTGAGCGCGTGATGCTCGATGTCCGGCGACGCGGTCGCACTCCCGCTCGAAAGAGCGATTCATCGGCATAAATGTTTCCCACTCCGCGAAGCAACTTCTGATTTAAGAGCGCGCTCTTGATGGGAGTATTGCGTCCGTGAAACAGCTTTAGAAACTTATCCTTTTCGATCTCGAGGGGCTCTACCCCGGTGGCTGCGAAATCCCCTTGGCAGGCGACACTCAGCCTGCCGAAGCGCCGCGGATCTACAAACCGTAACTCGCGTCCCGAGGCCAGGGTCGCGATTGCGTGCGTATGTTTTGCAACTTCTGCCCCGGGATCGCAAACT
>QIAI01000577.1 GCA_003224995.1 Acidobacteriota bacterium | reverse complement strand
TGCTGCTGGTGCGCATCGTCTTGGGGGTCGGCGAGTCCGTCGCATATCCCGGCTATTCGAAGATACTGGCGATGCATTGCCAGGAAGGCCGTCGCGGTTTTGCCAACGCCCTGATCGCGTCCGGCCTGGCGTTGGGACCCAGCTTTGGCTTGCTGTTCGGTGGAACCTTGGTCGCCCATGTCGGATGGCGACCGTTCTTCACAGGGCTCGGCTTGGTGTCGCTGTTGTGGCTGATCCCGTGGGTTCGTTGGATGCCGACTACTGACATGGCAACTCTGGCCGGGAACAGGAAAAGTGGTCCGGGCATGCGCGAGATCCTTGGTCAGCGTTCCGCCTGGGGAACATGTGTTGGATTGTTTTTTGCCAACTACTTTCTGTATTTCATGGTGACCTGGCTGCCGTTCTACCTGGTGCGCGAGCGCCATCTTTCAATGACCGCCATGGCCAAGATCGGCGGCGGTTTCTTCCTCGCCGCTGCCCTGTCTGCCAGTATTTGTGGCTGGCTGTCCGATCGTTGGATCCTGGCGGGCAGCCGCCCCACCTTCGTGCGCAAAATGTTCATGGTATGCGGAGGGGTGAGTGCAGGAATTTTCTTGCTGGCTTGCGTGCTGGCGCCGCTTGGCTGGTCGATCGCGTTCCTGATGCTCACGGGAGCGAGCTTTGGGCTCACCAGTTCGAACATGTGGGCCATCACCCAGACGCTGGCGGGTTCGCAGGCGGTCGGCCGCTGGTGCGGCTTGCAGCTGTTCGTAGGCAACTCGTCAGGCGTAGTTGCTCCCGCGGTTGCGGGATTTCTGCTCGATCGCACCGGCCATTTTTTCTGGCCCTTCCTGATCGTCTCGCTCTGCCTCTGGTTGGGTGCGCTGACGTGGATCTTCATCGTGGGGCCGATCGAGCCGGTGGACTGGACCGCGAAGAAGCGCCGCCTCGAACCCGTCTATGCTGTGTAGGAACTCGCGGAAGGTGCAGAAGTCGATGTCATCTGGAGAAATGACACGAGCGGTGAGGTTGCTCTGGCTCAAAATCCAACCTGAAAATTCTTTAGGCCAGCGATGACCGACAGGAATGCGGGGTCCCTCGACTGGTTCGGCTGGCGCCTCACGTCCGAAAAATTCTCTAGGGCAGCAATCGGCCGACGGGAACGCGGGGTCCCTCGACTGCGTTCGGCTGGCGCCTCACTCCGCTCGGGATGACAGGGTTTTAAGGAATGCAGCCGCAGGGCAGGAATGCGCAGGGCAGGAATGCAGCCGTAATACCAGCAAGACTTTCGTTCGCGGATTAATTTGTTGGCCGCGCCTCCTCCGGCATGATCCCGATCTGCAGGCGCTCGGTCCCTCGCAGCACGGTCAGTTCTGAGCGTACTCCCGCGCGCACATCGCTTAACCCACGATGCAAGTCATCTACTCCTGCGAGCGCTTGCCCGTCCAATGCGACAATGACATCCCCATCCCGCAGGCCGGCTCGCTGGGCGCGACTGTTGGGTTCCGTGCCGAGCACCACCACCCCGGTTTCCTGCGGCAGATCGTAGTAGCGCACCAGCCGGCGATGAATCGGAGCCGTCTGTGCCGACACGCCGATATAGCTGCGCCGGATGCGTCCATCGCGCAGCAAGCGACTGGCGACAAACTTCGCAGTATTGATGCCGATCGCAAAGCAGATGCCTTGCGCGGGCAGAATGGTCGCGGTATTCACGCCCACAACCCGTCCGTCTGAAGACACCAACGGCCCTCCCGAATTGCCCGGATTAAGAGACGCGTCGGTCTGAATCACGTCTTCAATCAGCCGTCCGGAGTAGGAACGCAACGAACGCCCGAGCGCGCTGACCACTCCAGCAGTAACGGTCGATTGAAATCCATAGGGGCTGCCAATCGCCATGACGAGTTGACCCACGCGCAGTGCCTGAGAATCCCCTAGGGCCGCTGCGATCAGGCCCGACCCATCAACCTGGATTACGGCCAGATCGCTGGCGGGATCGTCGCCAATGACCCGTGCCGGGAAGCGGCGCCCGTCAGTCAAGGTCACTTCGATCCGGGTATAAATCCCGAGCCGCCGCCCCGTCGTTCCTGCGGCTCCCCGCGCCGTCGCGACTGGACCGCCTGGTGGACCTCGATATTCACGACTGAGGGACTGACCTTTTCCACCGCTCCGATCACTGCCCGCGAGTAAGCGTCCAGCAGTGCCGCTTCTTGAGGAGGCGCGGTAGCGGCCAGCGTAGGCAGTTCGGAAGAATCGGGCGAAGAAGACACGTAACTGAAGAGTACATCCTGGTTCATGGCAAATAGATGAAGGCACAGCGCCAGTGGATTCAGCCGACGTCTTCGAGGAGATACAGACACATTTGGAGGAGGCGGAAACATTTTCTCGAACCGAGCATTTCATTCCGCATCCAAGACTTTGGAATCTGCGAATTTTGAATGCTTTACGCTGGCCGCCAACTTGCTTGCAGATTCGCGGAGTATTCCCATGTCTGCTGACCTCCCCGCTTCCCCGAGCCCGCTTGCGACCCGCAAAGCGATCCCACCTCGCGTTTGGGGTCCGGTCGTACTAGGAATTCTGGCTACAGTGTTGGCGACTTTCGTCTATGCAGTCCATGAACATGGGCTGGTGAAGCGACTCACCGCGGACAAAAATGACCTGGCTGCCTCGCTCGACGCCACGCACAACCTGGTGGCCGCCCTGAATAACCGGGTGAACGAGCTCAGCGCGAAACAGGTTCGCGGCCGATCCAGCTATCCCCGTCCGGCTGTGGATCCTGTTCAGCCTGCGTCGTTTGAGGGCAATCCCTCGGGAGGCCCCCACTGGCAGGAGATTCAGGCGCAGCTGGCGGCGCAACAGAAGCAGATCGACGCAATGAACAATACCCGCGCGATGATGCAAGCCTCCATCGCGCACACCCACGACGAACTCGAAGCTCTCGAGAAGCGCGGACAACGTAAGTACTATGAGTTCGATTTGGGCAAAAGCAGTCTGTTCCGCTGGCAGGGCCCGATCGCCCTTCGCGTGCAAAGTGCTGATGAGAAACATCAATACGTCGACCTTGAAATGATTGTAGGCAACGACACATTTACCAAGCGGCACATTCCACTGTTTGAGCCGGTCTTCGTTTACTCCGCGCGCAGCCGTCAGTCCGCCGAGTTGGTTATCAACGGCATCGGCGCCGGCCGGGTGCACGGATACGTTGCCGAAGCCAAGTACCGCTCCTCCGGACTGGAAGCAATGGCCACCCCGACTCATGCCCAGACAGGCACGGCGGCGCCCAATGCCGCACCCCGTCCTCAGCTGCAGCCGGCTAAGGATTAGACCCGACCACTAAAGTTGCCAACTCCTTACCCCCGAAAGGTCATCGGAGAGGGAGGAGTTTGCCTGGCCGCATTGCACCACGGTGACCTGTGCGGACGCGGAAATGGAAGATAAAAAAGGGAATGCATTGGAAGAGACTCATCCCGGTGGGGCTGTTGCTGATGGCTGCGTGCGGCGGAAGCGCGCAAACCCTGCCGGCGACGAAGTCTTACCAGGAACTAGCGCAGGCGCCCCAACCCACGGTGGGAACTACCCTGCTCGACCTCGACGACGGGTTGGCGGTATTAGGCGCCGCCCTCGAAAGCCGGCATAAAGCCGACCCGCGATCGGATTGCTCGCACCTGGTGCAGACCATCTACGAGAAGGCCGGCTTTCCCTATCCGTACCAGACTTCAAGAGACCTGTTCGCCGGGCATGCCAGCGACTTTCGGCGAGTGAGCCAGCCGCAGCCCGGTGACCTCATCGTGTGGAAAGGACATGCGGGCGTGGTGGTGAATCCCGCCCAGCGCACCTTCTACAGTTCGCTGCGGTCCGGTTTCGGGGTGCAGCCCTATG
>QIAI01000112.1 GCA_003224995.1 Acidobacteriota bacterium | reverse complement strand
TCCGGTCTTCTTCAAAGGGTGCTCGAGCGGAGCAATCACCGGCTGGCCGGGTGTTTCCACTGCAGCATTGGCCTCTTCGGCAAATGACCTTCCGGTCACCGTGAGGGCGGCGCCATGCGCGAGCTTGCCATCCAGCAAGCGCTTGGCAATGACTGGAATGCCTCCAGCTTTGTCCATATCTGCCGCCACGTACTTCCCCGCCGGCTTGAGGTTGGCCAGCAGGGGAGTGCGCTCGCTGACCTTCTGAAAATCATCGATGACGAGCGGCACGCCTGCCTCGCGCGCAATCGCCAGCAAGTGCAGCACGGCATTGGTAGAGCCGCCGGTGCAAGCCACACCGGCAATTGCGTTCTCAAACGCGGAACGCGTCAGGATGTCCTTGGGCAGAATGCCTTTGCGTAGCAGGTTGAGAGCAACGTCGCCGCAGCGAAATGCAATCTCGTCTTTTCGCGGATCCATGGCGGGCACGCCGTTAAAGCCCATGGGCGACAGGCCGATCAACTCCATCACCGTCGACATGGTGTTGGCGGTGTACTGTCCGCCGCAGGCGCCGGCGCCAGGGCACGCGACGTTTTCGAGTTCGAGCAGTTCAGCGTCGGTCATTTTTCCGGCGGCGTTCGCGCCGACGGCTTCGAACACGTCCTGGATAGTGACGTCCTTTCCGCGATAAACGCCGGGCGCGATGGTGCCGCCGTAGAGCACGAGGCCGGGAAGGTTCATGCGAGCGAGCGCCATGGCGGCTGCCGGAATCGTCTTATCGCAGCCCACCACGCACACGACGGCGTCGAAGAGCTGGCCGCGACAGACAAGTTCGATCGAATCGGCAATCAGTTCACGGCTCACCAGCGAGGCTTTCATACCTTCCGTTCCCATGGTCTCGCCGTCACTGATGGCGATGGTGTTGAACTCCATGGGAGTGCCGCCAGCCGCTCGAATTCCGTCCTTCACCTTGGCCGCCAGGCGTCGCAGGTGAAAGTTGCAGGGCATGGTTTCGATCCAGGTGTTGGCGACGCCGATTAAGGGCTTGCGCAGGTCGTCATCGGAAAAGCCAATCGCTTTGAACATGGCGCGCGCCGGAGCCCGGTCGCGCCCTTCGGTAATACCGCGGCTGCGATGCTTGAGGTCCATAGGTTAAGAAGATTACGACAACGAGGGGTGGAAGTAGAAATCTCGATACCAACCGGCGGCTACTTAGAAGTCTTCCTGGCCGTCCCCGTAGGGAGGCTGAAAGTCGTGCAGATCCTTTCAATCGTCCCTCCGGGACGCCTTCACTTCCCGCAATGAGCGACCCGGCGCTGAAGCGCAGGGCTACCCTCAATGGTCCCTATGGGACCGGTTCTTTCTCTATGTGTCTGTTCCCACGCAAACTAGATTTCTGTCCCAGGCAGTTCACGTTTCTGTTCCCACGCACTCTACGTGTCTGTTTCGACGCAGTTCACAAGTCTCCGCTAGGCTTTACGCGTTCACTACCTTGGGCTCGGGTTCCCGCGCGGTCGTGGCCTTCTTCGCGTCCTTGTGCAGCCACGACATCATGCCGCGAAGTTTGGCGCCCACTTCTTCGATGGGGTGCTTCTTCTCCGCGTCGCGCAGAGCGGCGAACTTCTTGCCACCGGCTTTGTTCTCTTCGATCCATTCGCGCGCGAAGGTGCCGTCTTGAATGCGCGCCAGGATTTCTTTCATCTTCACTCGCGTCTCATCGCCCACCACCTCGTTGCCGCGCGTCAGATCGCCGTACTCGGCGGTATTGGAGATGGAATAGCGCATGCGTGCTAGCCCACCTTCATAAATCAGGTCCACGATCAACTTCATTTCGTGAAGGCACTCGAAATACGCGACTTCAGGCTGGTAACCGGCTTCCACTAGCGTCTCGAACCCTTTTTTGATCAATGACGTCAGGCCGCCACACAGGACGGCCTGCTCGCCGAAAAGGTCGCTTTCGGTTTCTTCCTTGAAGGTGGTCTGCAGAACGCCGGCGCGGGTCGATCCGATGCCATACGCGTAACACAACGCATTCTCGTGAGCGCGCCCGGTCGCGTCCTGATGAATCGCCAGCAACGATGGCACTCCTCGACCCTCGGTATAGATGCGACGCACCAGATGGCCTGGGCTTTTGGGAGCGATCATCACGACATCGACGTCATTCGGCGGCTGAATAGTTTTGAAGTGAATGCTGAATCCGTGCGAGACCCCCAGTACTTTGCCTGGATGCAGGTAAGGTTTGATCTGCGATTCGTACAACTCGCCCTGGGTTTCGTCAGGCGTCAGAATTTGGATCCAATCGGCACGCTTGGCTGCCTCATCGGGCGCAACCACAACCATACCGTCGGCTTTTGCCTGTTGCGCGGATGGACGGTCGGGGTCGAGACCGACGATCACCTTGTATCCGCTGTCACGCAGGTTCTGGGCCTGCGCATGTCCCTGGCTGCCATAGCCCAGGATCGCGATGGTCTTACTCTTTAACGCATTCGGGTTTGCATCTTTCTCGTAGAAGACAGTAGCCACGGGAAACTCCTTAAGGTGTCGTATGACTAAGGGAGCCCGATCCCCTTGTCAAAAAATGTCCGATCAGAGTAACAGAAAGGCGGCCTCAAGGCCGAGACCGACCGATCGGTCGGTAGCAGATAATGCTACGGGCAGCAGGAACATGTGTCAAGTCGTCTCGCTTAGGAAGGTTTTTGTTAATGTGGCCATCTAGATATGGGGCATCTAGGCCAATTGAAAAAACAAAGGGGTCAGTGTGCAAGAACTGCCTGCGGCCGAGTTCTTTCTGAGCGTTCTTGGCCAGCCTAAGATAGCCCCGACGATGGTTCTGCTGAGGGAAATATCGCCATGCGACTCCTATGCCTTTGTCTCTTCAGCTTCGCGTTGCTTGTATCGACCGCCGCAACTGCTGGACAGAATGATGGTGACCATCCTCCCAATGTTCCAGGGCAAATGGTGAACATTGGCGGCTACCGCATGCATCTCTACTGCATAGGAGACGGCTCCCCTTCAGTGATTCTCCTCAATGGAGCAGGAGATATCTTTTCCGACTGGGCCTTGGTGCAACCGGGCATTGCCCATTTCACGCGAGTTTGCAGCTACGACTACGCGTGGGAGGGGTTCAGTGACGCTGGTCCCGTGCCGATCACCATGCATCAACAGGCCTTCGAAGCCCACCTCATGCTGAAGAATGCGGGAATATCACCTCCCTATCTCCTTGTGGGTCATTCTTCCGGCGGGATGGTAGCGCAGCTTTACACAATCACCTATCCGACAGACGTTGCCGGGTTGGTGCTGGTTGACTCCTTGCATGAAGACATGGTGATGGGCAATGCGATGTTGCGTTCGCGGGCCACAGGAAAGAAAATACCTCCACCGCAAACAATGAAGACGAGCCCACCTCCGAAACCTACACCGGAAGAGCAGCTGCATTATGAAGAGCGCTTGAAACGGGTACAAGCCGAATACTCCGCTCCAGCTGGGCCGCCGCTGAATAAACTCCCTTCGGATGCGTTGCGGCTCCGAGCATGGGTCCATGCTCATCCCAAACTGCTTACTGGTGCACAGTCTGATCCAATGGTGTGGATGGCAGAGGAACTCCAACAAGTCCACGATTGGCGGCAAGGGAAAGTAAATCCATTTGGTGACATGCCGCTAATCGTTATTGGAGTTCTTGGCGACAACCCTGTTAGCTTGGAAGAGCGGCGTCGGCAGCTCGACGATATGGCCCTTCTATCCAGCAACAGCAAAGTCCTGAGCAATCGCGAGAGCACGCATCATGTGCAGTGGGACGATCCGAAGTTTGTCACGGAAACAGTGAAAATGAACTACGAGGCGGCGATTCATCACACCAAACTGGCGAAGTGATTACGGTCTTCTGACATTAAAAACACAGAGCTCGCTGTTGAAAAATCACGTTTTAGCATAAGTTAGCACTATCTTTTTCGCCCATTTTGCTGCAAGCGACCTCCGCTATGGTGGTATGGGGGTGGTGGCGGCGTATTTCAACAATCAGCTTTTTTGAAGGAATCCGGAGGTTTCGTTAACTTTCGATCTGGTTAACATTGGCTCTGCGAATCTCCTAGCATCGCTGAGCGCGAAAGTCTGGAAGGGAAAGCCGCGAGCCGAATTTGTTACCATGTCGCTCGTGACCCGCGAAGCTGTCGATTCCCGCCAGGACATCCTGCGCACCGCCGCCCGTCTCTTCCACCAGCATGGTTATGACGCAACTTCCATGAACGATGTTGCCGCCGCGCTCAAACTCAGCAAAGGCGGCCTCTACCATCATTTCCAGAGCAAGGACGAGATGTTGTTCCACATCATGAACCACGCACTCGACATCACCGAGGAGCGTGTGATTAAAGCGGTGCGCGGCATCCAGACTCCAGAAGAACGCTTGCGCATGTTGATCCGCCTGCACATTGAAGTCGTGCTGAGCGTGCGGGACCGCGAAATCACGGTGATGCTGCATGAGAATCATCCCTTGCCGCCTTCGCTGCGCAAGCAGATCAATCAGCGCAAAAAGGACTACATCCATTTCGTCGAGGGAGTGATCGCCGATGCCCAGCGCCAGAAAGGGTCCAAAGGGACGGTGACGCCGCGCGCCGCAGCTTTGGCCTTGCTGGGCATGATCAACTGGATCTACCAGTGGTACAAACCGGAGGGCCGCCTGCAAGCGCAGGATCTGATCTCCCAGTACACAGAAATTATCTTTGCAGGAACATTTCAGTAGGGCCGGCAGGCCGCCGTCTGGTGTGCTCGCCTTCGCGCGAGCAAAGCAGAAAATCCGTGACCCTTGGGATGCTGAATGACAACGAAAAACTTTTATGATTTGCCGCTGATCTCGACGGAGCGCGCCCAAGCCGGCAAACTCTATCAGGAGTTCCTACGCGTCCCGGCTCTGAGCGTCGGTGTCTATGTTCTGGGGGCGGGAGCCACTGATCCGCAAAAGCCACACAGTGAGGACGAGGTCTACTACGTGGTTCGTGGCCGCGCTCACATCCGGGTCGGATCTGAGGAGAAAGTCATCAAGCCGGGTATGGTGATTTTCGTGGCCGCCCATGTGGAGCATCGATTTTTCGATATCAGTGAAGAACTCGAGGTGCTGGTGTTCTTTGCGCCTGCCGAGAGAGATTAAAGCGGAAGCGGAAAATGCGAATGATCCGCGACGAAGAAGTTCGGGCATTGCCGATTTTGGGTGAGTCGTAGAGCTTCCGCCGCACGGTGAAGCTATTAAGCGCGAAGGTCGCACGATCGCAGAGGTGGCATGAGTCGCAAAGTTCGCAGGAGTCGCAAAGTTCGCGAAGAAGGACGTTGCCGCATGATTTTCGGAGCCGCTGGCATTTGATTTCCGTATGTCACTTGCAGGCGGAGTGAAAAAATTGTCCGGGCCGGGAGCGATGTCCTGGGACACGGGGTCCTTCGACTGCGTTCGGCTGGCGCCTCTCTTCGCTCAGGATGACAAGGACTTCTTTTTGGATCCCGCGATCTGCAACCGAGAGCCGGACGTCCAAAGCCGGACGGCCAAAACCGAATGCCGAAAGCCGGAAGCCGAACACCGGACGCCGAAAGCTGAACGCCGAAAGCTGAACGCCGAAAGCTGAACGCCGAAAGCCCAAAGCCGGATCTTAAGCCCGCGCTTCTGCTGCCGTCTCTTTGGAAGGAATCCAATAAATCTCTTCCCGCAGAAACTCCTTCACAAATCCGATGCGCTTCAGAATGCCCTTGCCGTGCTCGATCATCTCCGGATGCCCACACAGATAGCCCACGCCGTTGTCGCCTGTGATGCCCCAGGCGTCAGCGTACTTGCGAATCAGTTCGTCCACCCGGCCCTTCTCTCCGGTCCAACCGGCGTCGTCCCAGGGACGGCTGACCGTGGGCACATACTTTAGCCAAGGTACTTCGGCGGCATATTGCTGAAGTTCGTTGGAATACCCGAATTCCCACGAGCGGCTGGCTCCATTCAGCAAGAAGAGCTTGTGATCGCCCTTGAACTTGCCTTCCTTCCAATCTTTGTACAAGGTGCGTACAAAACTTACGTACGGGGCCACGCCGGTTACCGTGCAGATCAACAGATGATTCTTGCGGCCGCTGACCGTGTCGAGCACAAAGCGGCCCTTGCAGGCCTTCCGCATCAGCAATTCATCGCCAGTCTTGAGCGAGTAAATCTTAGGGGTCAGTTCGCCATGCGGAACCAGTTCGAAGAAGAATTCGATTTCTCTCTCATAGGGAGAGGACGCGATGGAATACGGGCGTTCCGAGCGTTTGTCCTCGCCTTGCACGCCGAGGGTGGCGTACTGGCCGGGAGTGAACTTGAACTCGGCTCCTGGATCGATGCGAATCATCCAGAGCTCAGGCGCGAGATCGACGCGCTTGGTAATCCTGGCCCGATAGTGCTTGTCCTCGGAAGTGGTCATGGCGATGTTCCTTAACAGGGGAGCGGTGGTAGAGATTGATGCTGTCATAGTTTACAAACAATTTGCAATCCGAAGACCAACTCGCGAACCGCGCGGCGTTATTTAGTGCACGCGGAAGGACAGTCTCTCAGGGACTACTTCTCTCTACTTAGGGGGAAAGTTAGGGGTGGTTGCTGGTGGCGGGCAGGAGTTCGATGGCGCCCTGTGTCGTTTTGACCAAGTCCGGGGGCGCCGGCGTCGCAGCGCGTAATTTTTCAACGTTCGCCAAAGTCATGGTCCACGCCTTTTTATTGCGCTTGGTTTCAATGGACGCGTTCAGATCTGAGTAGAACTCCAGGATATTTTCCTGCAGCTGTGGCGTCAGGTGCTCGAATTTCTTATCCGCCAATTTGTTGAGCAGGCGCTCGTAGGCCTTGTCGGTAAGCCGATATTCCCCAGCCCGCGTGTCCTTCCCAGTATCGAAATCCTTGTTCATCAGCTGCAGATCCTGCACTTTGGTTTTATGCAGGAGTTGGCTGTAGTCCTCCACGGTAGAATCTACGCTCTTGATGTACATATCTTCCGCCTGCTGCGTGGGGATCTTGAATGCGAGCGCACTGAAAGGCCCGACCTTCGGCACGATCCTTAGAAAGACCGCCAGGATGCGCGTGCCAACTCCGGGCCGGCGATAGCCCCTACCCCATTCTTTCTCATATTGCTTCCGCGACAAGTAAT
>QIAI01000576.1 GCA_003224995.1 Acidobacteriota bacterium | reverse complement strand
AGCCCTCGCCAGGAATCCGAAGGTCTCCCTCGCCATCGACGACAACACTTTTCCTCATAAAGTATTGTTGATTCGCGGCAGCGCTCGCCTGGAGCCGGTCGACGGCATCATCCCCGAATATGCAGTCGCCGCCGAGCGCTATTTCGGTCACGAACAAGGCCAAGCCTGGATCGAGCAGCTTGGAAAAATGGTCCCCTCCATGGTTCGCATCCGCATCACGCCGGAGTGGGATCGGTCTGCTCGATTTTCTGTCGCGCTTTCCCAGCGCGCTTTCCGCGTGACCCGGGAACAAACGATCGGCTAACCCTCGGCGCGCCACTTCCAGGCCTGCCCGGAACGCTCAACATGCCCGAGCCCCGGAAAAGGAAAGTGATAGGCCAGCACTTCCAGGCTGTCCGCCGTCACTCGATCGAGCAACCGGCGCCGCGTCTCCCCGGCATTCTCTGGATCCAGATCAAACATTGATCGCCACGTGGGGTTCTCCAGGTGCAGCGGATGCAGCACCGCGTCCGCCATATGCAGTAACTGCTGCTTGCCCGATGCAATGAACACCGCGAAATGTCCCGGTGTATGGCCGGGTGCCGGAATAACTGAGACTCCCGGCACAACCTCCTTCTCGCCTTCGACCAGTTCCATTCGAGACTTCAGCGGCGGAAGATTCTTCTCGGTCGCTCCCAGCATCATCTGCTGCATCATCTCGTCCAGATTGGTGCGGCTGAAATCCGGAGTCCCCATCCAGAAATCCCACTCCGTCTTCGACATCACATATTGCGCATTCGCAAACGCCGGCTTGCCTGATTCCTCAAGTACCCCTCCAATGTGATCCGGATGCCCATGCGTCAAAACTACATGTGTAACTTCCGCCGGCGACACTTTCGCCGCCGTCAGGGCTCTGAAAAGATCTCCAGTCGTGGGCGCCAGCCCATCCGCGCCGGTATCAATCAGGACTCGATGTTTTCCGCTTTTTATCAGCAAGCAGGTGTACGGGCTTTCCACAAGATCTGCGGGGAGGCGGTGATCGCAGAGGCTGGTTTTGACTTCCTCCGGATTGACGTTGGAGAAAAACCACTCCGGGGGGTAATTGAGCGTCCCGTCGTTCAGGGCCACACACTGTATCTCGCCCACCGAAAAGCCCTTCAGTTGTGATGCCATGGAGGTCCTCCGCGTGATTTTTCGGGGAGACCCAAAGTATGCGGAGAGAGAAGGGGTGTCAATCGATTCCGCACCAAGGTCGCGGAATTATGGAAGGTTTTGTCTGGACCTTCTACTTGCCGACGCTCTTGCCAGCAAAGTGGCCTTTGCGGCGCACCGTGCGAAGACGGCTGACCAGTGTGAAGTAGGCCTCGCGCGCGGTGCCGGGTTCGTCGACGTGGGTAAGGAAGAGTCCGCGCACGAATCCAGGCGTCACGCGGCCTTCAAGGTAGGCATCGTAAAGATCGCAACCCAGTAAATAGCCAAGCTGCTGGGTAATGTACTCGAACTTAGCTCCACTGCTGCGAATGCCCTCGTCCAGCGATCCGCGCACTTGCTCGCATTGCCGGGCATCGATTTCCAGCAGCCGGTGCAGCAACAAAAAATCCAGCGCGCGCATGGATTCTGCAAAAGTCAGTCCCGTCTGCCGCTCAATGTCCTCGCGGGTCTGCTCCATCAAGTCCCGCAAATCGGCTTCCCGCAATGCCGGCCGGGCGGGATAGAGAACGCCTGAAGGCTCATCCGCGGCTTCCTCCCGCGCCGTCACCCGGGCCGGCAATCCACGGCATGCGTGATGCAAGAAACGCGTCGCTTCTTCGGACGCATGCAGCATCTGGAAATCGTGCATGTAGAAGGCGTTCACCTGTGGCAGGTACGCGCAGCCGCGATCTTCCACCCGCTGCAGCATGGCTTCACGCTCTTCCTCGCTCACTCCTTTGCGGGAAAGCAAACGCCGCAATAACCCATCCGAAGAGCGGTAATAGACTTCGGGCAACAGGTCGACCAGGAACTTGGGTTGCGTAGTGTTGTGCGGCGAGTAGCGATTGATGCCGAGAAAGCGCACCAGGCCGTCAATCAGGTTGTAGACGGTGGGTCCGAGGTCCGGCTTGTCGGACTCTTCCCGGCGCCAACGATCCAGACAGAGCCGGTAGTTTTCATATTTTTCCAGCGGCGTCGCATTAAACACGCAAATCACGTTGTCTTCTACCTGCACCGCCTCCACTCGATCATGCCGCTCCCCGGCAGCTCGCCAGTAAAGCGCGTCCACGTTCTGTAACAGCGTGAGTGTGCGCGCCTCGGGCAACAGCGCGCGCACTTCGCGCGGCATGTGCGCCGGAGCCAGGTGAGAATCGCCAAACAGCACAAAGATCGCCGCTCCCGGATGCCGCTGCCGAATTTCAGCCAGCTTCTCCGCAGCATGCCGGTCGCGTGCCCCGATCTTTCTCAGGTCTTCCCGCGGCATGCAGTCCAGTCCGTAGAGGGCTTCGCAGTGTTCCCGGGCCGTAATCAGCAGCCGGTAGAAAGGCTCCCAGTCATATCCCCAATCCAGCTGGAAGCGCATGCGCTCGCGCAATTCGTTTTCGTCGATGTCGCGCCGCCACCATTCGTCCAGGATGTGCTGGTCGCGGGCGAAAATTGTTTCCAGTCCAAGCACCACTGGCCGTTCGCCCGCAATCGCCTCTTGTTCCAATAGGGACCCGGTGAACTGTTGGCATGCTGGAAGGGCGTGATAGTCGCCGATAAGGACCAGATCAGACTCGCGAACCGCGTTTTGCACCCGCTCCGAATCAATCACGGCTTGATAGGTGCGATACGCTGCGCTGAAATCCTTCAGGTATTTCCGCCGCCCGTTGTGATCATTGGCGCGGATCTCGCGTTCCACCCCCTCCAGCGCATGCAACTGTGCGGCAGAGCGTCGCGATCGCAGGTGTGAAGGGTTCGCCATTCAGGTCCGAGGAACGTGCCCGATGCCAAGGCTCCCGCCTTGACTTCCCGTCCGCAGCCTCCCTATGCTCGGAACTTCCGGACTATTGCCCAAGGAGTTCCTTTGCCCAACCAGCCGCCCCAGAACCTCACCATCGCCACTACCGGGGCCAGCGGCTCGATTTTTCTCAAACACTTTCTGCTCGCGGTTGAACATGATGCTCGTATCAAAACCGTGAACTTCATCGCCTCCGACAGTGGGCTGCGCGTTCTTGCCGAAGAACTCGACCTGCGCGGCCGCAACAATGTAGTCGGCCAGCTGTTGGGCAAGCCCAGTCGCAAAATTCATTCCCAAGCCAACACCGACATCGGCGCCAACGTGGCCAGCGGTCATCGAACGCGCTGCCGATGTAACTCTCAAAGAAAAAAGGCCTCTCCTGCTGTGCGTGCGCGAGACCCCGTTGCATAAGGTTCACATTCGCAATATGTACAAAGCCGCCGATGCCGGCGCTACCGTCTTCCCCTTGATGCCGACCTTCTACAATCGCCCTACTTCGTTAGATGATCTGGCCCGCGAATTCGCTTACCGGCTGCTGGCCCATCTGGGCCTGCCGCAACCCGACGCTTATCGCTGGAAATCCTGATCACACAACAACTTACCGGGAAGCGAGTTTTCCCTTTGGGGAGAGTTCGAGTCTAGGCGGGAGAATGGTCAACGGCTAGATAGCATCCGGACATGTCCGGTCGGGGAGACTCGGAGGGGCGGCCCGGTTTTCGCGCAATCAGGGATTAGGTTCTGGTGGTCGCAGGCACCATCTCCAGGGTGTTGAACTCGAATTCGATATGCGGTGGATGCTGCAGCGTGTTGTGAATCAGGCAGCGATGCACGGCATCCTGCACGCCTTCCCGATGCCGGTCATCCAGCAGCGCCGGCATCTCCACGGCGATGTGAAAGCGATCGACGCGGGCCGGATTCTTTGCTTTCTCCGCGGTCACGCGCACGCGGGTACCTTCGCTGGCCAGGTTGTGCTTGCGCAGATATTGCGCCGCATAAAACGCTGCACACGATCCCAGTGACGCCAACAGCAACTCCGGCGGCGTCATGCCCTCGTCGAACCCGCCGTTCTCCCGCGGCTGGTCGGTTACGATGATGTGGCCGCGCGCTTTGATCTCAAATTGCACAGCTCCTAAGTGCTCGACGATGACCTCCATAATGGCCTCCGGTCGCCAGCTTCGCACTCTCTAACATAGCCCGACTCTGATGCGGGTCACGCAGGCGATCAGCGTAAACGGAAGTAAACCCGACCAGTGCTTTCCCGATCTGGAACGGGATGGACTTGAACAGGCTGCGAAAAAGCTCGGGGTTCGCGGCTTGCTCGGTTTTCGTTCGCGGCTTTAAAAAGGTTTTGCCTTACGTCTTATCAGAGGGTTGTGCTTTTGCTCGTATCAGAAGCTTTTGCTGTTGCTCGTGTCACAAGCTTTAGTTTTGCGCGTGTCAGAAACTTGCTTTTGTTGTGCTTTTTGCTCGTGTCAGAGGGGTTCTGCTTTTGCTGCGTCAGAAGCTTTTACTTTTGCTCGTATCAGGGCACACCTTCAGGGGTGCCATAGAGCAGTATGTTAAGAAACCGCTTTAGCGGCGGTCTTTGCGGTTAGGACTACCGCGCATCGCGGCGAAGCAATCAAGCAACCTGTCAGCACGCCTTCAAACCGCGCTGAATGTTATCTTTATCGTGCCGTTCAATCACCTATGGACGTTCTCAACGCCCTTTTCGAACAGCATTTCCATCGCCCAGCCACGCGTGTAGTTCAGTTGCAGGGAGACCTAGGGGGCTCTGGGCGAAAAATCGTCCGCCTGTCGGACGGCCAGCAGAGCGCCATTGGCATCATCCACGACGTGCGGGAAGAGAACGCCGCCTTCCTCGCCTTCACCCGTCATTTCCTGAAGCACCATCTCCCCGTGCCGGAAATTTATGGCGCAGATCTCGATCAAGGAGCCTACCTCGAGCAGGATCTCGGCAACACCACGCTATTCGATTTTTTATCCAGCAATCGGCCAGGAGAGAAGATCGCTCCGAAGGTGAGCGATGCCTATCGCAAGGTAGTGGCTGTGCTGCCGCGCTTCCAGGTAGAAGCCGGCCGCGATCTCGATTACAGCTTCTGCTATCCGCGCGGGCGCTTTGATCGCCAGTCGATCGCCTGGGATCTGAACTATTTCAAGTATTACTTCTTGCGCCTCGCCGGCATTCCTTTCAACGAGCAGAAGCTCGAAGATGACTTCGAGATTCTGACTGAGCTTCTGCTCAGTGCGCCTCAGGATTATTTCCTCTATCGAGATTTCCAGTCGCGCAACGTCATGCTGGTGGAAGGACAACCCTACCTTGTTGACTACCAGGGCGGCCGCAAAGGAGCGCTCCAGTACGACATTGCATCGCTTCTCTACGATGCCAAGGCCGATCT
>QIAI01000575.1 GCA_003224995.1 Acidobacteriota bacterium | reverse complement strand
AGCGGGCGAAGCGTACGGGCGGATCGAAGGGCCAAAGGGCGAACTCGGTTTTTATTTAATTAGCGACGGCGGGACGAATCCCTATCGCTACCGCGTGCGTCCGCCAAGCTTCATCAACCTGACGGTGCTGGAAGATTTGTGCCTTGGCCACACGGTCGCCGACGTGATGGTGATTCTTGGGAGCGTTGATATCGTGATGGGGGAAGTTGATCGTTAAAAAGTTAAAAGGGTTACAATGTTAAAACTGGGTTGCCGATTTAACGAACACATGATCGGCGCAGGCATACTCAAGGGAATGGCGGTCACGGCGCGGAACTTCATTGGAAGTTATTTCGAGAAGGACCGGCTGATCACCGTGCAATATCCGGAGGAGCGCATTCCGCTCGCCGAAAACTATCGCAACTTTCCGTTTCTAATTTACGACACCGAGCGCTGTGTGGCGTGCAAAATATGTGAGAAGGAATGCCCACCGCAGTGCATTTATATCGTTAAGAGCGAAGACAAGAAGCCCGATTACATGGGCAAACCGCAGTTTTATCCCGCGGTATTCGACATCGATATTTCGGTCTGCATGAGCTGCCAGATCTGCGTCGAAGTTTGCCCGTTCGAAGCAATTAAGATGGACAAGGAATTCGAACTGAGCCGACGCGAACGTTTCGATGCATTGCTCATGCGCAAGAACGAGCTGTCGAAGTCGAATGATTACTACCACAGAATTTGTCCGACTGATGCCGCCGAAGTCGATGCCAAGCTGGCCGAAGCTGCGGCGAAAAAGAAACCGGCGCCAGCTGCAACACCATCAGCGCCGCCCGGGGGAGGCACTGCTCCGGTTATACCCGCCCCTGCACCGACGGCCTGATTCGCTCTCTGGTCTTGTTAGGCTATCGTAAGCGGCTTACGATGCATTTGCTGGGAACCGGGGATTGGTCAGGCCACCGCGTTCGAATCTCGGATATTGGATGTTCAGTGTTACTGATTTCCCTGTCCGAGGAGCGGAGCGATAAGGGCTCGTTCTTCCGGTAAGAGGTGTTCTTGTCCAAGAAGGTGCGCATCGCCGCGTGCGCCTTTTTCGTAGCCGGTTACAGCCAGTACTGCAGCTCGAACCGCAAGCGCGCCGGGAGTAGGCTCAGAGCCTGTCAGTCGCACGTTGCGGAATACGGCCACTGCGTCCTCTTTTTTTCCCAGGCGCAGCCGCGCCAGTCCAAGCGTAGCCCGCGCTGCCCAGTTCCAGGGTTCCTGGCTGAGAAGCACCTCAGCCTGCCGCTCCGCTGCTTCGGCTGCGCCGTCGGACGCACCGAGCAGCAATTGCAGATATGCGTCCTCATTCCGAGCGGCGGCGTCATCGGGCCAGAGTTTGACAATCTCCGCGGCCAAAGTTTGTGCATCCACTGTGCGGTCGGATGCCTCCGCTATTCGAAGGCGTCCGGCGTAAGCTGCACGGTTTTTCGGCTCAACCTTAATCATTTCGCCATAGGCGGCATCGGCGATATCGTTGGCATGGTTTTGCTCGGCATAAATCGCGAGTGCGAGCAACTTATCGGAATTATTGGCGGCGGCTTCCAAAGCGCGCTGCCATTCATTTGTTGCGGAAACTGCTTCCCCCAGACGTGTGCGCGCCGTCGCGAGATACATATGTTCGGCAACTGGTTCAAGCGGAAAGCGCTGACTCATCAACACGTCTTTCACTTCGTCCCAGCGCTGGAGCGCTGCGAGAGCATTAATGTGTTGCAAATAAAGATCCTGGCGTTGCACGGCCCGATCCAGTGGCAACAACTCTAAAGTTTTCCGGGCACGGCCGACGCCGTTCAGCCACGCGGTCAATGCAGCGAGAGTTTCGTCGTCTCCCTTGCCGAATCGCTCGACTGCTTGCGCGACAAATTCATCCGCGAGCGTGGGATCTTGCTTGACGCGGAGTTGAAAAGCCAGCAGCTGATGGTAAGGGCGCGCATCGGGATGTTTTTCCAGTGCATCGGCTATTTCGAGAAGCCCCATCTTGGCTGCGCCTTGGGGAGCGGCGGTGGTTCCAAGGCCGAGCGAAAGAGATGTCTCGCCAATTAAGGAAGAGGGCGCCAACTGCTCTTGAGGCGCCGGAGCGCCGAGCTCAAACGATGCGGAAGTATCATTGCTGGTCGAGCGGGCAGGCGCCAGCGATTGCTGTTGTGCGAGAAACACGAGCGCATCAAGCGACGCCGGACTTCCCGGATCGCGCGCCACGTCCTCGATCCGTTTCCATGCACTGATGTGAGGCGGCGACTCGGGCGTCGTCACCGAGAGAATAAGGGTCGTGGCGGAAAGAATATCGTAAGGGTTGGCCCGTTTGTCGGCCATCACGCG
>QIAI01000536.1:2004-4321 GCA_003224995.1 Acidobacteriota bacterium | reverse complement strand
GCTGTCGTGCAAAATCGGAGCGTCGGCGGCGGCCCAGGTGTTGCCGCGATTGCTGGATCGAAATACGCGCGCCGCATTTCCGCCGGTGACCAGCCATACACTTTCTCCCTGGATGCTCAAACATGTGCCGCTGCCGGCGAAGGCTCCCTCGGTTGCCAACGAACGCGGACGGGAAACGGAAGGCACGGGGTTCCAACTCGCGCCACCATCATTGGTTGCGACCAATGCAAATTGACCATGCACCGGATCGCCTACCGCAATCCCGTGCATGGGATCCCAGAACGCTATGCAATCGTAGAATCCCTTGGGATCGTGATTCGTAAACTGCAGGGTCCAATTGCGGCCTCCATCGGTAGTCTTGTAAATGCGTGATTGTTCGCTCGGTCCGGCTGCCAACAGGTAGGCTTCGTCCGCGCTAAATGCCTCCACGTCGCGAAAATCCAAGGTTTCCGCTCCCGGAACTGTCCCGACGGTCCAGGTCTCGCCACCGTCAATACTGCGGAGGTACGTGCCATGGGTTCCGCTTGCCCAGGCAATGTGGGGTGAAACCGCGCTAAGACCGCGCAGGTCCGAAGTTGTGTTGCTGTTCTGAACCGTGAACGACTGGGCGAGCGAGAAGGTTGAGAATGCCACGGGCAGCAGCCAGCGAAGGCGCATCGTTTAGATTGTCTTACAACCCATGCGCCGCTGGCGAATCAATAAGCTTTCTGAGCGCACTCGCGCGTTCCGGGAGCGTCATTCTGGTTAAGTCCGGCATGCACACGAATTACTGGGAAGTGGAGGGTTCGGCACCCATTACTCGTTCGAAACCGACAAGGGCGTCAGCAGCTACAATACCCACCCAGACAATGGCACCGCCAGCATAGTCAACGTCCCGGATAGGGGGGACGTTGCAGGCGATGACCAAGTAGGTTTTCGAGAACAACCACTGGGACCTGGTGCAGAATATCAAGTCTGCCGGCGGCGGCTCCTGGCATGCCAAGCCGGTCGCAATCCCGGACAAGATCGGCGATCCCTCGCTGATCAAGTACGTGTTCCTGATCATCCGCGAAAATCGCACCTATGGCCAGTCCTGGGCGATATCCCCAGTGGCAATGGCGACTCCTCGCTGGCGGTATTCGGCGCAAGATCACACCGAACGCGGACAAGCTCGTGAAGCGATTCCCTCTCCTCGACAATTTCTACGACCCCAGCCGCCAGTCGGCTGAAGGTCACCAGTGGATCGCCGAAGGCATGGCGCCATACGCCCAACGGAATCGCCCGACGCTATTCATGCGGGAACGCCGGCGATGTGCTGGCCTACCAGAAAAAAGGCTTCCCCTGGCCGGAAGCGACGGCCAAGAGTCTACCGGTGAAGATTTACGGCGAATATGTCGAGTACCAGACGTTCCATCAGCCGAACGGGTCGAGCAGTGAGCCGAGTTGGAGCGAGTTCTACGACGACTCGAAAAAAATTCGAAGAGCAATCTTGCAGACAGTGTCTGCAAAACGTTGTCTTGAGGGTTAGGCTGCGGGTATCGTTTTCTTTCGCAACAGTTCTCTTTCTCGCAGCCAGGTGAAAATCACGGGAGTCACAATCAGCACATGCAGCAGAGAGCTGACCATGCCTCCGAGCACCGGGGTGGCGAGCGGCTTCATCACTTCGGCTCCGGTGCGCGTTGACCACATGATGGGCAATAGACCTGCCACAACGGTGGATACGGTCATGATTTTAGGACGCAAACGCAGAAGCGCACCCTCCATCAATAGATCACCATCACCACGCCGGTCTGCACCGCGGTCCCGAACAGGGCAATGAAGCCCACCCACACGGCAACCGAGAAGTTGTACCCCAGCAGCTTCAGGAGGAACACTCCCCCGCTCAATGCGAAAGGTACGGCGAGGATTACGTGCGAGGCTTCTTTGAACGAGTTGTAGGTTTTGTAGAGCAACAGAAAGATAATCAGGAACACGACCGGGATGACAAGTTCAAGGCGCTTCTTCGCGCTGATCTGATTCTCGTACTGTCCGCTCCATTCGATGTAATACCCGGGCGGCATTTTCACTTCGCGAGCCACGGCGCGTTGCGCCTCGTCCACAAAACCGCCAACATCGCGTCCGCGCACATTCATCAGCACGCTCCCTCGCAAGAGGCCGTTCTCGCTGCTGATCATGGATGGTCCCATCACCACACCAAGGTCGGCCACTTGTCCAAGCGGAATCTGCGCACCGTTGCTGGCCGTGACTAAGACGTTGTTCCGCAGCTCTTCTGGATCCTGGCGGAAATCAGGGGAGTAACGCACTCGCACGGGCAAACGTTGACGCCCGTCAATCGCGG
>QIAI01000536.1:0-1944 GCA_003224995.1 Acidobacteriota bacterium | reverse complement strand
CCGGTGATGCGCTCAGAATAGAGGTCTGCGACACCGGGAACCGGGCGCAGAGCCCGTTCGATTTCAGTCTCCTTCTGCTCGATCGTCGCAAGATCGTTACCGAAGACCTTCACTCCAACCTGGGTACGAATGCCGGTCGAAAGCATGTCGATACGGTTGCGGATCGGTTGAGTCCAAATGTTGGTCACGCCTGGCAGACGCAGCTTCTCATCTAGCCTTTGCAGGATCGTTTCCTTAGTCGTGCCACCCGGCCATGTGTCTTTGGGCTTGAAGTTGATGACGGTTTCAGTCATGTTCACTGGCGCTGGGTCGATGGCGCTTTCCGCCCGACCGATTTTGCCTACAACGCTCTCCACGAGCGGGTCTTGGGCAATGATCTTGTCCTGCCAGCGAAGAATCTCGGTTGCCTTGGTGAGGGAAATACTGGGATCGGCGATGGGCATGAACAGCGCAGTCTCTTCATCGAGCGGCGGCATGAACTCGGAGCCGATCGTGGTTGCCAACCAGAGCGCGGAGGCAAAGATTACAACTGCCGTACTCAGCGTCATGATCCTGTGCTTTAAGGCCCAGCGCAGTACGGGTTTGTAAATCGTTCGCAGACCGTGCATCACAGGATTGGCGTCCTCACGGTGCAGTTTTCCGCGGATCAAGAAGGTGCAAAGCACCGGCACCAAAGTGACCGCGATCAAGGTTGAGCACACCATCGCGAAGGTCTTGGTGAAGGCCAGCGGGTGGAACATCTTGCCTTCCATGCCGGTGAGTGCGAACACCGGGACGAAAGCCAGGATGATGATGGTCATCGCGAAGAAAATCGGTCGGCCTACGAGCTTGGCTGCTTCCAGAGTGATCTGGCCAATCGCCGACTTGTACTCGCCATGTTCTTCGTAGTATTGCTCTGCGTGCCGCAACACGTTTTCGGTCATCACGATCCCGGCATCGACCAGCACCCCAATCGCAATCGCTATTCCGCCCAGCGACATGATGTTGGAGGAGATGTCGGCGTAGTGCATGAACAGGAACGATCCCGCGACCGCAAGTGGTAATGGCAGCGTGACGATGAGGATGCTGCGGAAATGCCACAGAAAGATCACGTGCGCAAGCGTAACTAGAACAATTTCTTCGAGCAGTGCCGACTTCAATGTATTCACCGCGTGAAGGATCAAAGTGCTGCGGTCGTAGAAGGGAACGATGTGGACGCCCTTGGGTAACCCCGGTTCCAACGCTGCAAGTTTCGCTTTGACGCCGGTGATTACTTCTTGTGCGTTCGCGCCGTTGCGAATGACGACAACACCGCCCACGACATCTTTGCCATCTTTGTCGAGAACGCCGCGGCGGAATTCCGGTCCCAAGTGGACGTTCGCGACGTTGCGGATGTAAACGGGGGTGCCCGCGGTTACAGTGAGAACGATGTTCTCAAGGTCTGCCGTCGAGCGAATCAAGCCAATGCCCCGGACTGCCATCTCCTGGTCACTTGCTTCAATGACCTTCGCGCCGACGTTGGTGTTGTTCCGCTGAACGCCCTCGATGACCGTGCGCAAGGGGATGTTGTAAGCGCGCAGTTTGATGGGATCGACGTCGATCTGATATTGGCGCACCCAACCGCCGATGCTTGCCACTTCTGCCACGCCGGATACCGAATTCAGTTGGTACTTGATGAACCAGTCCTGTAGCGAGTGTAGGGTCCCGCCGTCGTAGGGTCCCTCGACCGTGTACCAGAACACCTGGCCCACGCCGGTTGCATCCGGACCTAAGACAGGTACAACGCCCTCGGGCAGGAAGCCGGATGCCAGGTTCAGGCGCTCCAAGACCCGCGTGCGCGCAAAATAGGGATCAATCTTGTCCTGGAAAATGATGTTGATCATCGAGAAGCCCAAAGCCGATGAGGAACGCACGTCCCTCACTCCCGCCAGTCCCTGCAAGTTGACGGTTAACGGATAGGTGATC
>QIAI01000535.1:2135-2722 GCA_003224995.1 Acidobacteriota bacterium | reverse complement strand
GACGCTGGTTCGTCTTTCTGTTCTCCTCGATCGCTGCCAGCCGCCGGTTTCCCAGCGACAGTACGTTGACGGCAAGCGTGTCACGCTCCGGAGGCTCGATTTCGATAAAGCCGAAACCGCGTTCTTTCAGCAACTCAACCGTCTCCACGGCCAGCCATGGCAAGTCCGCGACGACCGTCTTCTCATCAAGCACACTGAAGAGCGACATCAGATGCAGGCACGTCGACGGTCCCGGTCCATACGGCAGCGGTGCTTCGAGCACCTCGACTCCGTGAGGACGCAGCAAATCGCGCATTTGAAGAATCCCTTCACGATTGGTGCGGTAGCCGTGACCAACCAGCAGGGTGCCTGCATCGAGCCAGACCATGTCGCCGGCCTCGGTCTTGCCGGGTGCCTGGACCTCGCCGAGGATCGGCATTCCGATACTCCTGCAAAAGTCGCGATGCTTTGCTGCCTCTACTACACGATTCGCCTTACCTGGACGCATCGCAATCATTCCGAAATCCGTCATCAGAGATGCATCGTGGGTGTACACCGCGTCGAGGGTGAGTTCCGCCGAAGCCGGCAGGAAACTGATCTCCGCGCCC
>QIAI01000535.1:0-2080 GCA_003224995.1 Acidobacteriota bacterium | reverse complement strand
GCTGAGTGTGCAAGCCGTTGCGCATCATTCCAACCCGCCGCTTCCGGAGTGCAGAGCAACACCCTCCTGAGGACTCCGACCATGGAGTGCCCGTTGTACTTTTCAGTTCCTGCAAGAAGTGTCATGTTTGAAACCGTGGGTACGCCTTTGGAATCTAAATGGGCATTATGGCAAAAGCAATCTGGGAAAACACGGTTCTGGCAGAAAGCGATCAGACCATCGACGTGGAAGGCAATCAGTATTTCCCGCCGCAGGCGATCAAGACTGACTACTTCAAGCCAAGCGAACAGCACACCACGTGTCCGTGGAAAGGCCTCGCCAGCTACTACGACGTTGAAGTCGATGGCAAACGCAATGCCAATGCCGCATGGTTCTACCCCGAGCCCAAACCTGCCGCCAAGCAAATTAAAGGGTATGTAGCGTTCTGGAAAGGCGTGAAGGTAGAGAAGTAGTCGCGGAAAGTCTTAACCGGTAGAGGGCAAAGAGACCTCTCGTCGACACCGTACTGGATTGCTCTGCGCGCCGCCGAGCGAAAAGCATTTGACCGCGAAGCTCGCGAGGGAGAGCCGCGAAGACCGCCAAAAAATCATCGAGCTCCTGATTAAAATAGAGACCTGAAAGCCAGAAAACAAAACTTTCCCTTCACCCAATTCTTTCTTCGCCTGCTTCGCGACCTTCGCGGTCCAATGCTTTCCGCCGAAGGCAGCAGAGAAAAATCGGGACAGCCCGGAGCCCCCGAGGCTGTCCTGCAAAACCCTCCCGGTTAGAAGGGCAATTGATACTTCGGAAGGTAATCCGCTGATGTTTCGGCAAGGTTTCTGGGGTATGAAAATCCTGTAAATTTGTGGAGGCACTTGCCTTCGTGAGGCGCGTCACAACTCCTTGTGACAAAGGTCTCCGTCGCAGCCTTCCGCGCGCTGCTATAGTTATTTTTTGGTCATTGCCCGGCAGGAGGTGCCATGGCCCGCAAACTCGAGCAATCGCGCAAGCTGCAGAAACGCGCCGAAATGATGATCCCGGGCGGCGTCAACTCGCCGGTGCGCGCCTTCCGAGCGGTGGGCGGCGACCCGCCTTTCGTTGTGCGCGGCCAGGGCTCCCATCTCTGGGACGCCGACAATAACGAATACATCGACTACATCGGTTCGTGGGGGCCGCTCATTCTGGGACATGCCGCCCCGGTTGTGATCGCGGCTCTGGCTGCGGCCATGCGCAACGGCACCAGTTTCGGCGCTTCTACCCCGGCGGAATCCGACCTGGCCGAGATTGTCATCTCCGCCTTTCCGCACATGCAGAAAGTCCGATTCGTCAGCTCGGGGACGGAAGCGACCATGTCGGCAATCCGTCTGGCGCGCGCCTACACCAAGCGCAAGTACATCGTGAAGTTCGAAGGTTGCTATCACGGACATGCCGACGCCTTGTTGGTCAAGGCCGGGTCGGGAGTGGCCACTCTCGGCATTCCGGGTTCTGCCGGAGTTCCTGAGGAATTCACCCAGTTCACGCTCGCGCTTCCCTATAACGATACCGACGCGCTCGAGGAAGCTTTCAAGAAATTCAAGCAGCAAATCGCCTGCGTGATCATTGAGCCGGTAGTGGGCAACATGGGCTGTGTGCCTCCGGCGCGCGGCTATCTCGAAGCCGTGCGGGCTGTCACATCCAACGACGCCGCGCTTCTCATCTTCGATGAAGTGATGACAGGTTTTCGTCTGGCTTTCGGGGGCGCCCAGGAACTCTATGCCATCAAGCCGGACTTGACCACGATGGGCAAGATCATCGGCGGTGGTTTGCCGGTCGGCGCTTATGGAGGTCCCTCGGAGATCATGGACCTGGTCGCGCCGCTCGGCCCGATGTACCAGGCCGGCACGCTCTCGGGCAATCCCCTCGCCATGGCCGCCGGGTATGCGCAGCTGCACTATTTGAAAGAGCACAAAGACATCTATGGCAAGCTCGATAAATTAAGCGGGGAGTTGGTCGCCGCAGTAGCAGCCGCTGCCAAGTCGGCGGGAGTCGCGATGACCAGCAACCGCGTGGGCTCGATGTTCACCTGGTTCTTCACTCCCGGGCCGGTCACCGATTGGGACTC
>QIAI01000534.1 GCA_003224995.1 Acidobacteriota bacterium | reverse complement strand
CAGGACGGCGCCGCCCACCTCCACCAGCGAACGGTTCATCTTGCCGGCATCGTCTTCGAAAATCCGAAGGCCGGCTATCTTGTCGGCGAGATAGTCAGCATTGCCCTCGTTGTCCTGCTGGCCCACTCCGAGCAGCACCAGAAGTCCAAGCCCAATCTCGCCCGCAATCTCCCCCGCTACCGTGACCTTCGCCCGGCTGACTCTCTGAATCACTGCTCGCATAACAAAAGTGTCTAGCTTTGTCTGCTGATTCGCAACTTTGACGCCGAACGTTGACCCTGACCGGCAGCGCGCCTACAATCGCACCGCATTTCAGTTCCCCTGCGAGGAATAATAAATGTGTCGTAACACGACGGTCTGCTGCGGGCGACTGCTCGCGCTCTTCTTCTTGTGGTTTTCTCCCTGCGTTCTCGCCCAATCAACCGCCGAACCTTCGCACAACGAGGTTGTGATCAAGAACGCCATCGTCATGACCGTCACCCACGGCAATTTGAAGAACGCCAGCGTCTACGTCAAGGATGGAAAGATAGCTGCCGTGGGCGAATCGGTAAACGCGCCCGCTTCAGCCACGGTGATCGATGCCGGCGGGAAGTATCTCACCCCCGGGATCGTGGATTCCCACTCGCACCTGGCGCTTGACGATGATGTGAACGAGGCCACGAGCCCGGTCACGCCGCAAATGATGATGCAGGACGCGTTCGATTACCAGGATAAGGCCATCTATCGCGCGCTCGCTGGCGGCGTCACCACGTCGCTCCTGCTGCACGGGTCGGCCAACATGATCGGCGGCCAGGCCGTCGTCGTTAAACACAAGTACGGCGCCACCCGTGACGCCATGCTGTTCCCCAATGCGCCGCGCTCCATCAAATTCGCCAGCGGCGAGAACCCCAAGCGAGTTTACGGAAGCCGCAACGAACTGCCTTCCACGCGCATGGGAAATTTCGCCGTCCAGCGCGATGCGCTAGTGCAGGCGCAGGACTATATGCGTTCCTGGGACGAGTACAACGCCAAGCTGAAGCGCGGAGACAAAGATGCATCTGCCCCGAAGCATGATCTCAAGCTGGAAGCGCTGGCCGACGTTCTGCGGGGCAAGCTCATGGTGCAAATCCATTGTTATCGCGCCGACGAGTTCCAGACCGAAATTGCGATGGCCAAGGAATTCGGCTATCACATTCGCGCGTTCCATCACGCGCTCGAGGCCTACAAGGTTCCCGAGAAGCTTGCGGCGGAGAATATCGGGATCGCGACCTTTTCCGACTGGTGGGGATTTAAGCAGGAAGCCTGGGATGCCATCCCATGGAACGCGGTGATGGCGATGCGCAAGGGAGTACGCGTTGCCATCAAGAGCGATTCCGAAGATTTTGCGCGCCGCCTCAACCAGGAAGCCGCCAAGACCATGCGCTATGGCGGAGCGACCGAGGAAGAAGCGCTAAAGATGATCACGCTCAACGCGGCCTGGATTGTAGGTGTCGATGACAAGGTGGGTTCGATTGAAGTTGGCAAGGATGCCGACCTGGTGATTTGGGATGGATATCCGCTATCCAGTTTCGCCGTGCCGAACAAAGTGCTGATCGACGGTGATATTTATTTTGACCGGGCGTTGCCGGGCTTTGGGATGCCGCATTATTCGGAGGGGCAATGAGGAAACAGCTCTCGGGTCTCAGCTCGCAGGTCTCACGATCTCACAGACAGTCCTTGGCTCCCATCGCTCAGTTCTCCGATAAGTCGAGAACATTCGGAACAACCTTGCGGCTCCTTGCGGTTCTGCTGTGCGCGGTACTGTCGTCTTTCGCGCAGCAGCAGGCGGTTGTGCTGAAGGGCGGCAAACTGCTCACGGTTTCTCATGGCGTCATCGAAAATGGCGTCCTGGTGATGGAAGCCGGCAAGATCAGCGCCTTGGGCTCTGCCTCTTCCGTCAAGATTCCTAAGAGTGCCAAGGTGGTCGACGTTACGGGAATGACGGTATATCCCGGACTCATCGATTCGGAAACCTCGCTCGGGTTGACCGAGATTTCAGCCGAGAGCAGCACCAACGACCGCATCGAACTCAGCGACGAGATCATGTGCCTTCCATGCGGAGTCGGAGGTGATTCCAGTAACTCGCCTGAACGGCATCACCAACGCCATCGTTGCCCCTGACAGCACTGACACCTTGCCCGGTCAGGACTCCTTCGTGCAGTTGGCGGGACCGTCCGCAGCGGAAATGCTGCTGGTGCGTGATATCGCCATGCCGCTAAATTTCACGGGCGAACAGCGCCGTAACGAGTCGTGGGAGAAGCGCAAATTTCCCGAAACCCGCATGGGAATGGCGGCGCAGTTGCGGCAGGCGTTTCTCGATGCCCAGGATTACCAGCAAAAACTCAGCGAGTACGAACGGAAAAAATCCGATGCGGCACGCGACAAAAAACCAGAGCCTTCGGCGCCCAAGCGGGAACTTAAGCTCGAAGCCCTGTTGCCATACCTGCAAGGCAAGAAAACCATCGTGCTGGCAGCCGAAGGGCCCAGCGATCTGAAAACCGCGGTAGGCTTGGCGCAGGAATTCAAGCTTAAGTTTGTGCTGAATCACATCAGCCACTCTCGCGCGGTGCTCGATTATGTCGCCAGTCTCAAAGTTCCCGTCATTGTGGGCCCGATTTACGAAGCTCCCAAAGAATACGAACGCTTCGACGTGGTCTACAGTTTGCCTGCCGAACTCCACAAGCGCGGGGTCAAGATCGCATTTGCTTCCTTCGACGCCCACAACTCGCGCAATCTTCCCTATCAGGCGGGATTTGCCACCGGGTTTGGCCTTCCCCCGGAAGAAGCGCTGAAGGCGATCACCTTGAATGCGGCGGAAATCTGGGGCGTCGATCGTGACTTAGGCTCCCTGGATGTGGGCAAGACCGCGAACGTGGTGGTGGCCAACGGCGACCCGCTGGATGTGAAAACGGATGTCAAACGCGTGTTTATTGGCGGGCAGGAAGTTCCCATGACTAGCCGGCAAACGCGGCTTCGCGACGAGTACTCCACCCGGTAGTCCTCGAAGCGGGCAGGAATTTTCTTGGATTCCTGGCCAGCAAAGCAGGCATGTGCGGGGCGAGATCCCGCGCGCTGCATTGACCCAATTCCGCACCAACGATTAGGATGCAGAAGGCATCCCAGAGTTGACGGGTCAAGCCGCGCTTTCGTGTCGCGACCAGAAACCGCCCACGTTCCCTTTACACATATTCACGAGGACCATTAGACTAAGCGTTCCCATTCAAGACTTTGCGGTCGGAGGAATTCGTATGGCAGCAGAT
>QIAI01000111.1 GCA_003224995.1 Acidobacteriota bacterium | reverse complement strand
AAATCTCGTACCTCTGTTCATCATCTGCACCGCGATCGCCGTCATCATTCAGGCGGGCATCCTGGTGGCGCTCTTCGTGGTTGTGCGCAAGACTACCGGTCGGGTTGAGAAAATCGCGACCGAGGTCAGCACCAAGGCCTTGCCGCTGATCGAGTCGGCGCAATCGCTTCTGGTCGAAGTGAAACCCCGAGTCAGCGACATAACCGCCAACGCCGAGCAGGCGGTTCGCATGGCTCGCTCGCAAGTGGAACGGCTGGACGCTACGGTCAACGACATTGTGGACCGCACGCGCCTGCAGGTGATCCGAGCCGACGAACTGGTCAATCGCACCATGGATCGAGTCGAGCAGACCACTGACATGGTGCATCGCACCGTGGTTTCTCCGGTTCGTCAACTTTCTGGATTGCTCCAGGGTGTGAGTGCAGGATTTGAATACTTTCTTGGACGCAAGCGGCGCCAGCCGCGCGACGGGATGGGAGTGCCCCAGGACGAGCTGTTTATCTAGATCAGACTCTGTCATCAGTTTCTGATGACAGAATGGCAATCACTGACCGCCCTCTTTATTCACTATCGATTCTTCTTCGCGATCTTGGCGCCACCTCGCGGCCTTCGCGATTCGACGCACTCCTCTGCGGTCTCTGCGAGCTCCTCCGCGTACTCTGCGTTTTAAGATTTTTTAATCTAATCCTGCCAGATCGTGCTGTCTAGTAAAGACAGCGGGCGTAACATCGCCAGACGCGGCGTCTAAACGATCCAGCCCCCGCCGATCACCACATCGCCATCGTAGAACACTGCGGCTTGCCCGGGCGTAACGGCTCTTTGGGCCTGGTCGAAGGTCACCAGCAACTCGTCTTCTCCTGAACGCTCCAGCACAGCAGGCGCACCCTCATGCCGATGCCGGATCTTGACCGTCACCCTCATTGGTTCCCGCAACTCATCAACTGCGATTAGGTTCACCCGCTTCGTGCATAGTGTTTTTGCATAAAGGTCTTCATTCTTCCCTACCACCACCTGACCCGAATCGCCCTTGATCTGGATCACATAAAGCGGCGAGCCCGTCGCCACTCCGAGCCCCTTGCGCTGACCCACCGTGAAATTGTGGATGCCACCGTGTTGCCCAATCACTTCCCCGTCCGCGGTCACCAGTTCGCCTGAGGTATCGGGCAGTGCTTCGCCTTGTTCTTCGAGGTAAGCATCCAGGAAGCGCTTGTAATCTCCACCTGGAACAAAGCAGATCTCCTGCGAATCGGGCTTCTCGGCAAGTGCGAGACCGTGCTTGCGGGCGAGTTCACGCACCTCCGGCTTGGTCATCCCACCTAGCGGAAAAATTGTCCGGCTCAACTGCTCCTGCGTGAGCCCAAAAAGGAAATACGTCTGATCTTTCGCCAGGTCTGCCGGACGCCTCAGCAGCCACCGTTCGCGCTGCTCATCAAATTCCACCCGCGCGTAGTGTCCGGTCGCCAGCGTTTCGGCGCCAATCTGCCGCGCCACGACAAGCAACTGATCAAACTTCAGATGGTTATTGCACAAGCTGCACGGAATCGGAGTGCGTCCTGAGAGGTAATCCTGGACGAAGGGCCGCACCACTTCGCGCTCAAAGCGCTCCTCCCAGGGAACAGCACCGCCCCTGCACCGCTTCGGGCATGCCCTCACGCCCGGCCAGGCGCCGCTGGTTCCACAGCTGCATCGTGAGCCCAACCACCTCATGCCCCTCGGCGCGCAACATGGCTGCCACGGTCGAGGAATCCACCCCGCCCGACATGGCGACCGCTATGGTTTGCTTGTTCGTCATCTTTCCTTAGGAGCTTCGGGCCGCGAGCTTCGAGCTACGAGCAATCCGCCGACTTCGCTTGGCCGACTCTGCTCACGTAATTCGCCCTCCAACCAGCCTCAATGCCTTTTGCTCGAGGCTCGCAGCTCGAAGCTTTCAGCTCCGCCAATCGCTCTGGGCGACAATTCCCTCAGCCTCGCCACGGTCTCTCCCACCAAGCCCACCGCGAATTCAACTTCGTCTGTGGTGTTCTGCTGGCCCAAACTGAATCGCACACTCGCACGCGCTCGCTCCGCGCTCATGCCCATTGCCGTCAGGACATGCGACGGTTCAATGGCTCCCGACGAGCATGCCGCTCCGGTGGAGCTCGCCAAGCCTTTCAAGTCCAGCGCAATCACCAGTGATTCTCCATCGATGGCGTCAAAATACATGCTCGATGTCTGCGGCACACGCGGCGCGCCACCTCCATTCACTCCAGCACACTCGATCTCCGACAAAAACCGCTCCAGGCGACCGCGCATCGCACCCATTTCATCTCCGGTGTCGCGTTTTGCCATGGCCAACTCCGTCGCCTTGCCCAGGCCGACGATCCCGGGAACATTCTCCGTGCCCGCGCGTCGCGAGCGTTCATGCCGCCCGCCGTACAGCATCGGCTCGAGCGGCGCCCCCTTGCGGACGTAAAGCGCTCCCACACCCTGTGGCGCGTGCAGCTTGTGTCCGGAGATCGACAACAGGTCACATCCAATTTCATTCACGTCGAGCCGGATCTTACCTGCGGCCTGGACGGCATCCGTATGGAAATAGACATCTGCTTCGGCGGCGATCTTTCCGATCTCCTGCACTGGCTGCAGCACTCCTGTCTCATTATTCGCCGTCATGATCGTGATCAGCCTGGAGGTCGCCCGCAACGCCCGGCGGACATCCAGCGGATCAACCAAGCCCCGGCCATCTACGGGCACATACGTGACCTCGCAGCCCTCCGACTCCAGGTACTTGCAGGCATTCAAAACGGCGTGATGCTCGACGGTCGAGGTAATCACGTGATCTCCGGGTCTCGCAATCCCAAAAATCGCCAGATTATCGGCCTCAGTGCCACCGCTGGTGAACACCACCTCCGCGGTCCGGCAACCCAGCAGGGCAGCCACGGATTCGCGCGCCTGCTCCACTGCCGCGCGGGTCTGTTGTCCGTGATGGTGAATCGACGAGGCATTCCCAAACTGCTGGCTGAAGTAAGGCTGCATCGCCTCGAAAACCTCAGGCAGCACGGGAGTGGTCGCGCTATTGTCGAAATAGACTCGTCGCATGGAATCCTGACCGCTGATTCCATTCTATCCTGCCAAGCGGCAGTCGAGTCTTTACAGGGATTGGAAACAGCGAGGGAGCGAAGCCAGCCAAAGCGAGGAATCGTAGGGCAGCCCCGTCTTAGCGGCTTGCCGCCATTTCTGGACGCCTGTCCGAGATCGTAAATTTGACATCCACAACGCCATTCGCCGGAACCGACACTTTTTTCGTCCATTCCATGGGATCGGAAAAGACCGGGCGCTGCACCCGCATCTGCGTCATCACGTCATAAACCGCGCCCTGTCCAGTGACTTTCCAGCCTTCGTGCCAGGCTTCGATCTCGTACTCTCCCGCAGGAACATCGGTCAGCTTAAAACTTCCATCCTCATCCGTTACGACAAAGTAGGGATGGGGCACAACCATCATCTCGGCATTCATCCAAACGTGGCCCGCGTTGCAGCGCAAGTCCACAATGCCCTCACGATTCATAGTGCGGCTGACGGTCTGGTTCGCGAAAGGAAACGGCAGGTTGTAATCGGAAGCTCCCGACATGTGCACCGTATGCAGGACCGGGTCGCTGCTTTTCAGGTGCAACGTTCCTTTGTCAGGCACCAATAGAACATGTGGCTCGTACCGGCAGGTCCTCTGGTTCAGGAACTGCCGGGTTTCTGGCAGATCCATTTCTTTTCCCTTGCGAATGTCTTTCAGGAAGACCACGGTGTTGGCGACGCCGCCGTTGCCGCTTATTACGAGGCGTTCCAGGTCGCGCTTTTTCTGGGCTTGCGGATCGCAAACTTCAACACATTTGTTGATTGCGACAGGAGCGAGTTTAGGAACGGGACCAGACCACTTCACGGTGCCCGTAATGGTTCCGCCGTTGCTGACCGTAATCGTCTCGTAACTGGATTGCGCGGCGCTATCCAGAGCGCAGAGCACCAGTATGATCCCGAATGCTGCAAGCAGACTCGTCTTTATCATTCCGCACCTCAGATCGTTCATGGCTGCAAGAAATCAGCCACGAAGCGCAGAGTTGGCAAGGAACGTCTTCTTTTCTCCCTACCCTGGCGGCGACCGTCGTGTTTTGGATCGAACTGATCGCGTCCCAGACCCCGTCGGGACACGCCCCCTCACAACCTCGCTGCGACCATTGCTCAAAGCCTAAACAGGCGCACCCGGCCCCTCAAGTACCAAAGGTCTGGTTACCTGTAGGCCCAATCCTTAGCAAAGCCGTAAACCGAACAGAATTAGGGCTTGTCCTTCGTGTGCTCCCGCGCACGGCCCCGTTACCTTGGTCACAAACCTCGCATTACGATCCTTTTTTGCCTGATCAACCGGAAACAAAAAGACCCACGGCACCAAGCCGTGGGTCCAAACCGACATATGCTTTTTTTCCTACCGTTTCTCCATGGGCACGTACTTTGATGGATAGATCGGTCCTACATAATCCGCACGCGGCCGGATCAGCCGGTTGTCATCCAATTGTTCAATCACGTGTGCCGTCCATCCACTGATGCGCGACACAGCGAAGACCGGCGTGAACAAGTCGACATCAATTCCCAGCGTGTGATAGGTGGACGCCGAATAAAAATCTACGTTGGCGTTGAGCTTTTTCTCGCCCTTCACAAAGCCTTCAATCTTGTTGGAGAAGTCGAACCACTTGGTCTCGCCGCTGGAATTTCCCAAATCCTGCGACATCTTGCGCAAGTGGGTAGCGCGAGGGTCTTCCGTATGATACACCCGATGGCCAAATCCCGGCACCTTCTTCTTTTGCGCCAGCATGCCCTTGATGTACTCCACTGGATCTACACCATCCCGATCAATCGCCATCAGAATGTGAAACACCGCCTCGTTCGCACCGCCGTGCAGAGGGCCCTTCAGAGCGCCGATGGCCGAGGTAATCGCGGAATGCATGTCAGAGAGGGTGGCCGCGGTCACACGGGCCGCAAAGGTCGATGCGTTCAGCTCGTGATCCGCGTGCAGGATCAGGGCGATATCCAGCGCCCGCTCCGCCGTGTGCGAAGGCGCCGTGCCGTTAAGCATCAGAAGAAAATTCGCCGCATGCGACAAGGTGCGATCCGGCTCCACCACTTCCTTGCCCTTGCGAATGCGATCGTAGGCGGCCACGATCATCGCGATTTGCGAGGTTAGGCGTATCGCCTTATGCACGTTCGCCTCGTGATCGTTTTTTTGGAACTCCGGATCGTAGAAGGAAAGAGCGGACACTGCCGTCCGCAATACATCCATCGGCAACGCGTGCTTGGGCGCCACCCTCAGTAAATTCAAGATGGAGTTGTCCAGTTTGCGTTCTTCCGCCATCCGTTCGCGCAGCTCACGCAATTCGTTCCGTTTCGGCAGACGCCCGAACCACAGCAGATAGCAGGTTTCTTCGAAATTGGAGTGGTCGGCCAGGTCATGGATATCGATACCGCGATATGCCAATACACCCTGTTCGCCGTCGATGTAGCAGATGCCGGAGGTGGTGGCTACGACGCCTTCAAGTCCTTTAGGCGCGTGCGTGGTGGTTAGGCTGGACATACTCCCTCGCAAGAGCGGAATGGCGTTTGTTGCCGGCCCACGGGGATGGATCGCGAGAGTCCGCAACCTTTTGTTATACGCCAAATTGGGACGACTTTCCAAGCACTGGCAGGACATTTCCGGAACACGGCACGCATCCAACTTATACTGGAGTGTTTGGTCCATGATCCCGGGCGAGCCAGTGCGCCCACATTTTTCTCCGGAGTTCTTGATGAGACGCGTCTTTTTCCCCTTTCTCCTCCTCAGTGCCTTCGTCCTGTCCCAGCTTTGCCGCGCGGACGAAGGAATGTGGCTGTATAACGCCTTCCCCAAGGACAAAGTAAAAGCGAAGTATGGTTTTGAACCCAGCCAGGCGTGGCTCGACCACATTCGCCTCGGCTCGGTTCGCTTCAACAACGGAGGCTCTGGTTCATTTGTTTCCCCCGACGGGCTCACTTTTACCAACCACCACGTGGGCGCCACGTGCGTGCAGCAGCTTTCCACTCACGGTCACGACTACATCAAGGGAGGTTTTTACGCCAAGACCCAGGCCGAGGAAGCCAAGTGTCCCGATCTCGAACTGAACGAATTGGTGGGCATTGAAGACGTCACCTCCGCCATCAAAGGCGCGGTGCATCCGGATACGTCCTCCGCCGAGTTAGGTCGTTCGCAGCGCGCCGCCATGTCGCGGGTAGAAAAAGATTGCTCCGCCAAGACCGGCCTGCGTTGCGACGTGGTTACTTTCTACTCCGGCGAAGTTTATAACCTGTACAAGTACAAGAAGTACACTGACGTGCGACTGGTCTTCGCACCCGAGTTCGACGCCGCCTTCTTCGGCGGCGATCCCGACAATTTCACCTATCCTCGCTACGACCTGGACATCACTTTTTTCCGTGTGTACGAGAACGATAAGCCGGCTCACATCGAGCACTACCTGCGCTGGTCGAAAGATGGCGTCCGGGACAACGAACTGATCTTCGTCTCCGGTCACCCGGGTTCGACCGGTCGGCAGCGCACGGTGGCACAACTTGAGTTCCTGCGGGATCTGGATTATCCATCACGCCTGGAAAATTACAGGCGCCGTATTGCGTTGCTCCAGAATTTCAGCAGCCAGTCCGAGGAAAACGCGCGCATCGCGAAGGAACACATTTTCAGCTACCAGAACTCCTTCAAGGCCATCACCGGCTACCTCGTGCCCTTGGACGATAAACAGATCATGGCGGGCAAGGCCGCCGATGAAGCTAGGCTCCAAGCCGCTTTCAAAGCGGATTCAAAGAACAAGGAGCTAGCCGATCCATGGGAGCAGATCGCGGAAAGCGTCAAAGTACAACACGAATTGTATCTGCCGCTTAATTATATTGAGCGCAATCGCGCATTCAATTCTGAATTGGCTTATTTCGCCCGCTGGATCGTGCGCGCCACCGCGGAAAAAACTAAACCCAACGAGCTGCGCTTGCGTGAGTACCGCGACTCCGCCTTGTCGTCGCTCGAACAGGAACTCTTCTCCACCGCACCGATCTACAAGTCGCTCGAAACCGTGACCCTGGCCGACTCCCTCACCCAAATGCGAGACGCTCTGGGCGACGATCCTATCGTAGGTAAGATTCTCAATGGGCAGCCGCCTGAGGATGCTGCCAGAAATCTGATGGCGAATACCAAGCTCGATGATGTGGCAGTGCGCAGACAGCTCTACGACGGAGGCACGGCAGCGGTCGAAGCCTCCACGGATCCCTTGATCGTTTTGATGCGCGAAATAGATGCCCGATCGCGAGAATGGCGCAAGCAGTACGACGACGAGGTTGATGCTGTCGAGCGCCGCGCTGGCGCGGCCATTGCCCGCACTCGCTTCGCCCGCAGTGGTTACAATCAACCGCCCGACGCCACCTTCACTCTTCGCCTCAGCTACGGCACGGTGAAAGGCTACGAGGAGAATGGAACCAAGGTTCCCTACGTCACCAACTTTGCCGGCGCCTACCAGCACGCCGCCGACCATGCCAACCAGCCGCCCTACCAGCTTCCGGAAAGCTGGATGAAGGTAAAAGCGAAATTGAAGCTGACCACTCCCTTAAACTACGTCTCGACTGCAGACATCATTGGAGGCAATTCCGGCAGCCCGACCGTCAATAAAAAGGGCGAGATCGTCGGCATCATCTTCGACGGAAACATCCAATCGCTTGGTTGGAACTTCGTGTACGACGACAAACAGGCACGGGCTGTGCACGTGGACTCTCGGGGCATTCTGGAAGCGCTCCGGCAAATCTACAATGCCAGTTCGCTTGTGGACGAACTCAGCGGGACGAGAGGGAATGGCGCTGGCAAGTAGGGACCTGGCAACAACAGCAAGGCTAGGGCAGAAAATTCACGAACCGCTTGCTTGGATGCTCATCAGCGCATCTACGCCGGCCAAATCTGCAACGCCGTACCGCTTAAGATCTGTTTCTGCACATCGGCGGTGAGGTCGAGCGCTCGAAAATCTTTTAAATTCTTGCCCACGTCCGGCACTCCCGGGCCGGGCCAATCAGAGCCAAACAAGGTCTTTTGCGCGATCTCGGTGAGCCGTGGAAAATACTGCAGCAAACTCTTCGGCGGTATGCCGCTGATGTCGAGATATACATTGGCGTGCCGCCGCAACAGAAAAAACGCGGTATCCATCCATAGCGGACGTCCGCCATGCGCCAGGAGGATTTTCATTTTTGGAAAATCCACAGCGACATCGTCCAGGTACATCGGATCGCCGTACTTGTTGCGCGCACCCGGGAAAATCGATGTCCCGGTATGGAACATCACTGGAATTCCGTTGGCCTCGGCTGCGCGGTAGATGATCTCCAGTTCGCTCACCCCTTGCAGATAGTCATTCGGATACAGCAACTGGTGCGGCGGATGAATCTTGATCATCCCAATGTGCAGCCGTAGCAACTGCTCCACGTCAGCCAGGATGTTCGCGCTATGCCGCGGATGTAAACTCCCGCATGAAATCAATCGCTTCGGATCTTCTTTGACATAATTCGCAACGAACCGGTTCACCTCGGGAGTGAAGCCAATCACTTCGGGCGCCACGTAGTTGATCAGCACAGCGCGATCGAGGCCTGCCCCGTCCATGTATTGCAGAAAAGCCTTGGGGGAGCGGCAATACTCCTCGATCTCCGCAAAATTCGGCCGCGTCGCCCGCATCAACTCGAAGGCGGCGGGTTTGAACATTTCTAGCGGC
>QIAI01000533.1 GCA_003224995.1 Acidobacteriota bacterium | reverse complement strand
CATGTCTTCAGCCGCCGCGTCTGCGTCCAGAAAAGAAGTAACCCCCTGAGCGATCATCGCCTGCTGTGCGGCTTTCGCCGCGGCGATGTTCTCTTCAGGAGTGGGCGCCGGAATCAGATTGGCATACACGGCGAAGGCGGAATCCTCGAGCAGGCCGGTAGGCTTGCCATCGGCATCGCGCCAGATCTTGCCCCCGAGGGGATCGGGCGTGACCTTGGTGATTTTTGCGAGAGCCAGCGCGCGCGAGTTGGCCAGCACGGTGTGTCCAAACGAGGAGCGCACGATGATCGGCCGCGCTGTTTTCAGCACGTCGAGGGTGGCGCAGTTCGTCTTTACCCCCGCGGGACGCATACTTTCCTGAAACCAGCTCACCACTTCCAGCCAACCGTCAGGCTCCTGCTCCTTCGTCTTGTCGAGGCAAGCTTGTACCCGCTGCTGCAGTTCCGCAACCGTGAGCGACTGGTAATCCAGACTGCACTTCTGCAGCTTCAGTCCCGCTTCGAGCGGATGCATGTGGCCGTCCACCAGTCCCGGCATTAGGAAGTGGCCGTCAAGATTCGTGACCTTCGTCGAGGAACCGATGAACGGCACGACTCCTTCGTTTTTGCCTACATACACAATGCGACCGTCTCGGATGGCAACTGCCTGGGCTATGGAATCCTGGGCGTCGGCTGTAAAAACTCTACCACTGCGGTAGACGCGGTCGGCTGCGGTTTCTGCAGCGAAGCACGAGGCCAGAAGTAACGATGGGGCGAGCAGATGGGCAATAAAGAATCGGGTCATGGTCATGGCTGAGGCCTGAACCGCGCAAGACTAACCCATCAGGTTGCGGCGAGTAAACCTTAGAGGTCTGTCCCGGGGGTTCGCCGCTGGCTGGCGTAGAAATTAATACGGGGCAGACGCTTCCGTCTGCCCCTGGGTATTCATGCCCGGCCGAGAGCTTCAATCCCTAACTACGCTCCCACTAGGGCGGGTTCAACCTCGTAAATCGAGTACCACGGTGTGGCGGCTTTCAGCTTGCTATTGACGTTGTTGATGTTCTTCACGCCTTCGGTCTCGAGCCATTTGCGGAAGGCATCGGCGCCTTGCTTGGCGTAGATCGAAATACCGTCTTTCCAGGTGCTCAAGGGTCTCGGCGAATTCGGCATTGCTGACACCGGCGGAAAGGTAGATGAACGGCTTGGTGGCTACGCCGGCGGCCTTGTGGAAGAGCTCGATGGCTTCTTTCTTGGTGTAAGCCTTCTGTCCGGCAAACGACTTGGTGCCCTCGACAAACTTCATGTTCACCGGGACCTCGACTTTCAGCACATCGACCCCATAGCGGTCTTTGCTGAATTCGCGCATGCTCTCGGTGACAATCTGCGGTTTCTTCTTGGCGTACTCCAGGCCCTTCTCGTCGGCGCCTTCTTCGTAACCCACGAACTCGAGGAAGTACGGGATGTCATTCGCGCGGCACTCGTCGCCGATGCGCTCCACCCAGGCATGCTTCTTGTCGTTGACATCTTTCGGGTCAAACGGAGTGTAGTAGAGCAGGATCTTCACGCAATCGGCGCCCGCTTCTTTCAGGCGGCGTGCGGACCAGTGGTCGAGCAGGTCGCCGAGGCGGCCGGGACCGGTCTTGTCGTAGCCGGTTTTTTCATAGGCGAGGAGCAGTCCAGCATTCTTGGCGCGGCGTTTCGAAGCGGGCAATCCCCACTCAGGGTCGAGCAGGATGGCGCTGGCATGCGGGGTCAGGACTTCGGTGACCAGTATCTTGAACTCTTCCATCATGGCATCGCTGACCTCGCTGCCCTTTTCCTTGGCGAGGGATTTCTGCAGCGAGCCGCGCTGATCCATGGCGGCGGCAGCAATGATACCGCGGTCGGTGGAGACTTTCTTAAGTCCGGCAAGTTTTCCGGGGGTGAGCTTCATGTTCTTTCCTCCAAAAATGAGTGCGGGATTGGGGACGGATACGCTCTGCCCGGCGATACTGGATTGGGCAGTCTTTTATTGTAATACGGGGTGATGAAACGGCGTGTGATGGATAAACATTGGGGCTTAACCACAGAGGGACACAGAGGCCCACCGGGGAAGAGCATTCGCAAGATCTTAGAGCGCTGAGTTCGCGGAGAACGGCCGCAGAGGTCGCAAAGCAAGGCTCGGTCAAATCCTTACCACGAAGGACACGAAGGTCTCACGAAGGATCACAAAGAATACAGCGACATACGGTGATCACACGATTTAGCGATGTACGAAACCATGGAGCACGACTGGTATGGCCAAGCGAAGAATAAAATAGGGCGGCCATCGCCTTAATCCAAGTGAGGAGAATCTGCTCCCAGGTGACTGGCAGCATCCTGGCTAAAATTCGTAAAACTGTAAACTATTGTCGCAATGTCAGCGTGCTCAGGACCGCCTGCTGTTTTGCGATCAGAGTGTCTACGCCTTTGCGGGCCAGGCTCAGCATTTGGGTGAATTGCTGGTCGTCGAAGACGCGGTGTTCGGCGGTGGCTTGCACCTCGACCATCTTCTTTCCGGCGGTCATGACGAAGTTCATATCGACGTCGGCGCGAGAGTCTTCTTCATACGCCAGGTCGAGGAGAACTTCGCCGTCGACGATGCCGACGCTGATGGCAGCTACGAAGTCGCGCAGCGGGACGGCGGTGAGAGTTCCGGCATCGACCAATTTTTCGAGCGCGAGGCCGAGTGCCACGAAGGCCCCCGTGATGGAAGCGGTACGCGTGCCGCCGTCGGCTTGAATGACGTCACAGTCGATCCAGACAGTCCGCTCGCCTAATTTTTCCAGGTCCGTAACGGCACGCAGGGAGCGGCCGATCAGGCGTTGGATTTCGTGGGTGCGTCCCGAGGCGCGGCCTTTGCTGACCTCGCGTGGGGTACGGGTCAGAGTGGCTCGAGGCAGCATACCGTATTCGCTCGAGACCCAGCCTTTGCCGCTGTTGCGCAGGAAGGCGGGCACGGCTTCCTCCACCGAGGCGGTGCAGATCACGCGCGTGTTGCCGACTTCAATCAGCGCGGAACCTTCGGCGGTGTGGATGAAGTCGGGGAGAATCGTGACCGGGCGAATCTGCTCAGGGGTGCGTTTGTCGGAGCGAAAAAACATTTGTAGTGATTGTAAA
>QIAI01000532.1:2018-4096 GCA_003224995.1 Acidobacteriota bacterium | reverse complement strand
CTGTGACCGGCAAGGTTCCGGATGATCCGGCAGCGCAAGTCGATCTCGCACTGGATCGTGTAGAAGCAGTCCTGAAGGCGGCGGGCCTCGACCTCAGGCACATGGTCTTCGTGAATCCATACCTGACCGCAGACATCCCGATGCGGGTGATGAATGAGCATTACGCTCGGCGTTTTGAGTTCGGCAACACTCCAGCGCGGGCCACGATCGAGGTTTCGAGTTTACCGGGTGGCGCCCACATCGAGTACACCGGTGTGGCGGTGCGTGATCTCCAGCAGCGGCGCGCGGTGCGTCCGAAGAACATGCCGCCCAGCCCCACGGCGAGCCCCTGTGTGTTTGCGGGTGACACTTTGTACTGCTCGGCCAAGAGCGGCTTCATCCCGGGGCCGCACGGGGGCGTTTACTCGGGTACAACCCCGCAGCAAGTCCGTCAGACCATGCGGAACCAGATGGACAACCTGGAAGAAGCCGGGATGACATTCGACCAGGTCGTGGCTACGAATGTCTATCTCGACGATCTATCGGACCTGCCCGCGTTTGATGAGGTATACGCCCAGTATTTTGGGAACGTAGCTCCGGCGCGCACCACTGTCCAACAAATTGCACCCGCCGAGCGCAAGGCCGACAAGGAAGACCACTACCCCGATCTCGAACAGATGTCCCTGATCGCCATCCGTACTCGGGCAAAACCCTGAATGGATCAAGACAGCAGCAGCTCAGCCCGAACTTCTCTCCTGCTCTGCAGTGGCGCGCTTCTTCGCCGATTCCTTCGCTGGCTACCGCGGGGCCGTCCCGGACCGGGCTGTGAGTTTGACTCACAGATGCTCCGGAGATAGCTCAGGGTCCGGCTCTGACGGCCCACGCTGTTTTAGGTATCGGCCAGGCGCGCGGCTTCCTTGAATATTTTTAGAAACATGCCACGCGTGAGTTTGCCGGTCTGCGTATTTTGGTTGGAGGGATGATAGGACGCCAGCAGGACCTTTCCGTCCGGCAACCTGTACTGTGCGCCATGCGCAAAGATGTAGGCCGCTTTGCTGGTCAGCAGGCCGCGGCGCTTGAGGTAATTCAAGTAGGCATCAAATCCAATCTTCCCCAGGGCGACCACGACTCTCAGCTTCTTCAAGCCTTCCAGCTCAAGATCGAGGTAGGGAGCGCAGTTGAGCAGTTCTTCCGGCAGTGGCTTGTTGTCGGGAGGCGCGCAACGGGCGGCAGCAGTGATGTAGAGGTCGCGGAGTTGCAGGCCATCGTCGCGATGAGTCGCGGTCGCTTGATTGGCGAAGCCAGTCTCGTGCAGAACCGGATACAGGAATTTTCCCGACGCGTCGCCGGTAAAGGGCCGACCGGTGCGATTGGATCCGTGAGCGCCCGGAGCCAAGCCCATGATAAGGACGCGCGCATCGCGATCGCCGAAACCGGGAACGGGCTTTCCCCAGTAATCCCAGTCACGATAGGAGCGGCGCTTTTCCCGGGCCACCTGCTCGCGATGGGCGACCAGGCGAGGACACTTCGCGCACGCGATGACGTCGCGGTTTAATTGGATCAGCCAGTCTGCTTTCATTGCAAGGGACGCCACCTGGGATAAGTTCATTCTATGCGATGCCAGTGCCGGAGGGGCGCGGTCTCTCAGATGCTAGACTCGAACTATTGTGTCTTCTGATTTGACACGGCGGCATTTTCTGCGCCGATCGGCTCTAGGAGTCGCGGGTATCGCAGCCGCGGGGCTCAGCCTGGAAGGGTTTGGGTACGAACCCCGGCATCCGGTGGCGGAGCAGGTGGAGGTCCGGCTCGCACGTTTGCCGGACGCTTTTGATGGTTTCCGCATTGCACAGCTCACCGACATTCACTTTGGCCCGTATATGGGTCAGGAGCTGCTGGGCGAGGCCGTGCGGCTGGCGCAGGAATTTAAGCCGCATGTCGTGACCTTGACCGGAGATTTTGTCTCGCATCCTTTTGCAAAACACAGTGGACCGGAAGGTGCCCGGAACGCCGAACCCTGCGCCGACGTTTTTGCGCGATGGAAAGGTGTTCCGATTCTGGCGGCGCTGGCAAATCACGATCACTGGAATAGCGCGAAGATC
>QIAI01000532.1:0-1967 GCA_003224995.1 Acidobacteriota bacterium | reverse complement strand
GGATTGCCGGCATCGATGACCTGCTGGATGGGGCGCCCGATCTGCGACAAACCTTGGCGGGGATTTCGGATCATGAAGCCACCGTCTTGATGGCGCATGAACCGGATTTTGCCGATCACGTGGCAAGCTTCCCGGTGGATTTGCAGTTATCGGGACACTCGCATGGGGGCCAGGTTCGGATTCCCGGCATTGGCCCGATTGTTTTGCCGGCAATGGCGCATAAGTACCATACGGGATTGAATCGCGTGGGACGGCTGCAGGTCTATACCAGCCGCGGGGTCGGGGTCATTGATCCGCCGGTGCGGTTGAATTGTCCGCCCGAAGTAAGTTTGATTACTCTGCGGAAGGATAGCGGAGACAAGGTGGGACAGAGTTGACGGGCCGACGGGCGAGGACGATCGTCACTCCAGCGGTGTAACCAGATCCCCGGGTTACTCCCGAAAACGTCCAGAATGTCGAACGAGGAACGTGAGTCTGGGCAAAAGCCCTTTGGTGTTTGACGGTCCTGTAATGCAGTCTTTACACTGAGAGATTGGAATGGCGGGTCATCGCCGTCCGGCCGAGAAGTTCCGAGCCGTCCCTTCGAAAGGTACAACGTGAGCCCCACAGAGACCAAAGAGAGCACCAAGCGGGAGATCGCAGTGGAAGTTCCCGCCGCCGAAGTCCAACGCGAGACGGAGGCGCTGGTTCAGAAGTATCAGAAGTTGGCGCGCTTGCCCGGCTTCCGCAAGGGACATGCACCTGCGTCCATTATTCGGCAGCGTTTTTCGGAAGACATTAAGACGGAAGTGGTTGAGGCGCTAGTACCTCGCTATTTCCGGCGGGAAGCCGAAAAGCAGGGGCTGGTGCCGGTCTCGCAGCCGCGAGTATCCGACCTGCACATCCATGATGGCGAGCCGTTGCGCTTCAAGGCGAGTTTCGAGATCCTCCCCGAGATCAAGGTGGAAGGCTACAAGGAACTGCGAGCCGAAAAGCCGGTGATCGAGGTCACCGACGAGGAGGTCCAGCAGGCGTTGAATCACCTGCAGGAGCAGCATGCGAACTTCGAAGGAATCGAGGGCGTGCTGGCCGACGGCGATTTCGCCCAGGTAGCGCTGGACGGGACACCGAAGGACGGCGAAGGTCAGCCAGTTCACATGGACGATGTGCTGGTCGAGATCGGCGGCAAGAACACCATGCCGGAGTTCACCCAATACTTGCGGGGAGCTTCGGCCGGCGACGAGAAGACGTTTGAGGTGAAATACCCGGAAGATTCGGAGGATCAGCGGCTTCGAGGAAAGACCTTCGACTATACGGTGAAGGTTCTCTCGCTGAAGAAGAAGAATTTGCCTGAGCTCAACGACGCCTTCGCCAAGGAGTTGGGCGACTTCACCGGCATTGACGACGTGAAGAAGCGGGTACGCGAGAATATGGAGGCGGAAAAGACGCATACCGCCGAACACGAAGCAAAGGACAAGCTGGTCTCGGAACTGGTGAAGCGCAATGACTTTGAAGTGCCGGAGGCGATGGTGGACCGGCAGATTGATGTTCGTCTGGAACGCGGTTTGCGGGCGCTGGCCTCGCAGGGCATGCGGGCCGAGGACATGAAGAAGATGGACCTGAACCGCTTGCGGGCCGGGCAGAGAGCTCAGGCCGTGCAGGAAGTGAAGGCTTCCCTGCTGCTGGACCGGATTGCGGACCTGGAAAAAATCGAAGTCAGCGACCAGGAAATTGACCACGAGATCGAGGCGCTCGCCTTGCAGACGAAACAGACTTCGGAGGCAGTGCGGGCACGTTTGACACGCGATGGGGCGCTCGATAGGATTAGGAACAGAATCCGCAACGAGAAGACCCTCAACTTTTTGTATCACCAGTCCGCATAGCGGACCACTTTCAATCCTCCCTCGCAAACGAACAGGTTCTCGGGGACGGAGTGTGGCAGGTGAACTTGAACGATCCAAAGATGATGCTAGTGCCGATGGTGATCG
>QIAI01000560.1:2137-4524 GCA_003224995.1 Acidobacteriota bacterium | reverse complement strand
AGAATGTTCGTAGGCCAGTAACAGCGCAACCGCAATGACGCCGGAGACCGCGAGCTTGCCCAGTCCGAAGCTGAGGACGAACGCGATCAGCAGCAAGAGCATGACAACATGAAAAATCCGGGCGATCGTCAAGGCGCCACGCACTCCGAAATAGCGCGGGATGGAATGCAATCCAGCGTTGCGATCGAATTCGTAGTCCTGGCAGGCGTAGAGCACGTCGAAACCTGCGACCCAGAAGGTAACGGCCGCGGTGAGCAGCAGGATGCGGAAATCGAGCGAGCCGCGCACGGCGATCCACGCGGCAGCTGGAGCGATACCCAAGGCAAAGCCCAGAACGAGATGCGACCAGCGCGTGACGCGCTTGCTGTAGGAGTAGAGCAACAAGATGGCGAGGGCTACGGGGGAAAGAATTAGCGACAGGCGATTCAGTTGCGCAGCGGCGAAGACAAAGATGGCGCAGGAAACCACGACGAAGCTGGTCACGAATGCCGGCGTGAGCGTGCCGGCAGGCAAGGCGCGCGTCTGGGTACGCGGGTTGGCAGCATCAATGGCAGCGTCGGCCACGCGGTTGAAGGCCATGGCAGCGGAACGCGCGGAGATCATCGCGACCACGATCCAGACAAGCTGACGAGATCCCGGAACACCGGACGCGGCCAGCATCGCGCCGCAGAGGGCAAAAGGCAGCGCAAAGATGGAGTGCTCCCACTTGATCATCTCCAGAGTCACACGCAGGTTTCGGAGCAGCGGCACACCGTTATTTTAACGGATTGTAGGTCGGGGTATTTTCGTCACATTGCAAACAAAAATCTTAAACCGCAGAACGCGGAGAACTGCCCTAGAGTGCGCAGAGAAAAGTGATCAGCCCCGTAGTGGCTGAGGATCTCTCAGCGGGCAAAACTCAGGCCGGGTAGCCCTGCTCTCCGATCAGGGGCACGAAGCGGCAGGGGGTTTGCTCGACGATGACCGGAGTTCCTTGCTGTTTGGTGACGACCTGAAGTGCCTGCGATTCAGCCGGTCCGACTGGGAGCACCAGGCGCCCACCTTCTTTCAGCTGCTCGAAAAGAGCTTGGGGCAGTTCAGGCGCAGCGGCCGCGACCACGATCGCGTCGAAGGGTGCGTGCTCAGGCAGGCCCTTGCTGCCGTCGCCGACAATCACAGTGACATTCTGATATGCGAGTTTTTGCAGAACGGCCTCGGCTTCGCTCGCAAGCCGGCCGTGCCGCTCCACCGAATAAACGTGCTGGCTGAGCTCTGCTAAAAGCGCGGTCTGGTAGCCGGAGCCTGTGCCAATTTCCAGCACGGTCTGGTTGGGGGCGAGGTCGAGCAACTCAAGCATCACTGCCACGATGTAGGGCTGGGAAATGGTTTGCCCTTCGGCGATCGGCAACGGGTTGTCATCGTAGGCGCGCGAACGATACGGCTCGGCAACGAATTCGTGCCGCGGCACGCGAGACATGGCGGAGAGAATGCGCTCGTCACGAATGCCACGCTGCCGCAGCTGGGTCTCGACCATGTGGTGACGCAGGAGGGAGGAGTTCAAGGTTTCGAGTTTCAAGTTTCAAGTTTCGAGTTCAAGGCTTCGGGAGTTTCAAAGTTTCACGGTTTCCAAGGTTTCATGGTTTCGAAGTTTCGAGGGTTTCAAGGCTTTTCGTTAGTGTACTGCGGGAGTTGCTCTATGGGACACCTAAGCCTGGTGACGAACCTTGTGCCTGTGATTTGAAGAAGATTCTACTGGCGGGGCTGAACCGGATACTTAACAGGATGCCGCTTGTTGAGGGCTGTCTATGGTGGGAGGGACGAGCATTCTTCCCAGAAAAAGCAGGGCCGGAACTCAGACCCTGCCTCTCAAGCCAATTCTCGGTGACAGCATCCTAACGATGGTAGGGTGGGAAGGCCAATCGATTGTTTCAATGCCGGTGATTCGAAGCGTTTATGATACAAGCGGGCTCGGCAGGCATGGCCGCGGGTTTCGCAGTATCCACCGAAGCAGGCCCCAGGCCACGACCGACACTCACGACATGGACTTCGATCAACTAGAAACCTTCCTCGAAGTGGCTCGTCTGTGCTCGTTCTCGCGCGCGGCCGAGAAACGGTTTCGAACCCAGCCGGCGGTTTCATCGCAAATTCGCGGTCTCGAGGAAGAGGTCGGTGCCCGGCTGCTGGACCGGTCCGGGGGAAAAGTTTCGGTTACGGCGGCGGGAAAGCTTTTTCTGAAGTATGCCGAGGACGCGGTCGAGGCCCGCAAAGCGGTCTGTGTTGCGATTGCGGAAACCGAACGCATTCCGCGCGGGGAAATCGTGGTCGGCGCCAACGAAGGCACCTGCCTGCATGTGCTGCCCGAGGTATTCGCCGAATTCCAGACAAACTATCCTGATGTTTCGGTCGGG
>QIAI01000560.1:0-2098 GCA_003224995.1 Acidobacteriota bacterium | reverse complement strand
TCTCGCTGCCGGTGACTGATGCCCGGCTTACCGTGGTGCCTATCCATCGCGACGAACTGGTGATCATCGCCCCGCCGCATCATCCGCTGGCGCGCCTGAAATCGGCAACCATCGAGGAAGTCGGCGCGTTTCCGCTTCTGATGCCGAAGAGCGGCCACACCCGGGACGCGCTGGAGAATCTGTTTCACGAGCGCCGCATGAAGCCGCAGGTTTCGATGGAGCTCGACTCCAGCGAATTGCTGAAACGTTTTGTCGCGGCCGACGTCGGGGTGGGATTCATCGCGCGATCGAACGTGGCGGAAGACGTCCGGGCCAACACTTTGGCCATCATTCCGATTGCCGACGCTCATATCCGGCGAGATCTGGCGCTGGTGTTTCGCAAAGACAAGGCGCTGAGCCGGGCGGCGCTGGTGTTCATCGATACCGCCGTGAAGATCAAGGCTTTCGATCCTTCGCTGGAAACGGTCAAGCGCAGCTGAGTAAGCCGCCGTGAATTTTTCCACAATCAGATAAAATTCCAATCAGTGATTACTTTTCGGCTTCGTACCACACTCGTGCTGTGCGTTTTGCATGGTTTCGCACTTGCTCAGGCTGGGCACAAATCTGCCCCCAGCCCGACGGCCGGCGATCGTAAGCTGGTCGCCATTCGCGTGACCGGCAGCCAGCGCTTTACCCAGGAAGAAGTGATTGCCGCATCGGGGCTGGTTATTGGGCAAGTCGCCAGCCAGGACGATTTTCAGAAAGCCATGAAGCGGCTGGGCGAGGGTGGCTTCTTCAGCAAGGCAGGCTACAGCTACGCCTACTCGGCCGCGGGCACGAGGCTTGACGTGCAACTGGCTGATACAGAGAAACTGGTGCCGGCCCACTTTGAAAACTTCGTCTGGTTCACCGATGACGAATTGCGCGCGAAGATTCACGAGCACCTGCCCCTGTTTAAAGGGGAAGTGCCGGTAGGCGGGACGTTCTGTGATGAAGTCTCCGACGTTCTGCAAGCCTTGCTGGTGCAGCACAACTTGTCGGCGCGAGCGGAGTACTTCCGCGACAGCAAGAATAACGAGGGTCCGGTCGATACGGTGAATTTCCGAGCCAGCGGCGTCACCGTGGAAGTCGCAGACGTGCAGTTCTCCGATGCCGGGCCGGACGAACTTCCTGCCTTGCGGGCGGCCGCGGAAGGGCTCGTCGGAAAAGATTATGTGCGCACCGAGATTCAAACCTATGCGACAACCAAGTTGCTGCCGGTTTATTTGCAGCACGGTTATCTGAAGGCCAGCATCGGCAATCCGGAGGCGAAGGTGGCGAAGGAGACCGAGAGCGCGACCGAGATCGCCATCGTGTTCAAGGTGGATCCTGGACGGCAGTACAAAATCTCCAACATCGATTTCGAGGGCAATCAAGCCTTCAAGAGCAAAAAGCTTCAAACCTTACTGCATGCCAAGGCTGGCGATACCGCCAATGGGCAGCAGCTTCAAACTGATCTGGAAGCCATCCACAAACTGTACGGCACCGCGGGGTACATGATGGCGTCGGTGAAAGCGCAGCCGGAATTTGACGATGCGGTGGGCACGGTCAGCTATAAATTAGAAGTCCAGGAAGGGGATCTTTTTCATCTCGGAGACCTGGATATCCAGGGACTCGATGCCAAATCGGCGGACAGGTTGCGGGAGGCCTGGACGCTGCGCGAAACCGATCCCTACGATTCGACCTATCCCATGCGCTTTTTCGAGCAGACCGTGAAACTGCTCTCTCGCGATGTGACCTGGACGGTCAGCGTGCACGAGGGTGTCAATGAAAAGGAGAAGACCGTTGATGTGACCTTACGCTACGGGCTGAGGCCGTCTTCCTGATTCCTGCAGGACCGTCCAAACGAGGTCCGAAAGGGGGCACGGGTGGGGTTTGATCTGATAGTCTAATTTGCATCAGCCCTTCGGAGACCTGGGAAGAACCAAGGCAGGGCCTGAATCCTGAACAGGAGAGATTTTGCATGAGAGTTCGTTTTGCGCAATTCGCAAGTTTGCTAGCGGTATGCACCCTGGCTTTGGCGGCGCTGGCTGCCAACAAGGCGCAAAGTTTCACCGGGCAGGTTAGCGACGCCATGTGC
>QIAI01000559.1 GCA_003224995.1 Acidobacteriota bacterium | reverse complement strand
AGACAGACATAGGACAGGCTCGGAAACAGGGCAAAGCCTATCACAAATTCGGAACTGAGGTTGTCCGCAGAATGTAACAAACAATCTGCCTTCAAGAGCTTACGGATGGAGGAAACTTTGAGGTTGCTTAGAGGCTGCAAGGATTGACGTTCGCGCCATCGCAAGCGAAAGTTAGCCACACATAGCAGGCTCGGGAACAACGCTGGCGGATATTCGGATCGTGAATGCCAGACGTGCCTTCCTGAACTGCACCCCCTGAACCCTAACTTTAAGGAGAAACAGGATGAGAAGGAATGCTGTAGTTGCCGCCTTACTGGCTGGCTGTTTTTCATTTGTTCTGGCGACGCAGGCGTCCGCGCAGGATAAATCCGAACGGCCCGCTGCTTCGCCAACCCCCGCCCAGATTGTTGCCTTGGATGAGTGTGATCCCGCCACCTTCAATGCGGCGATTGGTCCCGACTTTTGCAAGAACGTCGCTCTGGGATTTTCCACCACCTTTAGCGATTTATTTGCCAAGGCCGCCGCGGGCACTCCGGACCCCGGCTGGGATTTTGAACCGGACGTCGTTCACGTAAAAAAAGGAACCCCGCTGCTTGTGGTCGATCAGGGCGGCGAGCCGCACACCTTCACCGAGGTCGAGAAGTTCGGTGGCGGATTCATCGAACCTCTGAATGCCGGAGAACCCACCGTTCCCGAGTGTGCCGGAGGATTTAAGAATGTTGCCGTAGCCAAAACCAGAATCCTCCAGGGAAGCCAACTCCAGGTCACGGGCCTCTCCAAGGGAGAACATCATTTCGAGTGCTGCATCCATCCCTGGATGCGCGTGACCGTCGAGGTGAAGTAGCCTGCCGGGTGCGAGAGAAAAACTGCGTGGGGAAACGCGGAAACAGAGTCTCTCGCGAGAAGGACTAAACGGCAGGTCTCCTCGATAAGACGGGCGAAGCACCTTCCATCGATCCTCGGGAAAGGTGTTTCGCCAATGTCTTTTTCTTTCATTTTTTCTACTTGTCATCCTGAGCGAAGCGAAGGACCTGCTTTCGCTTGTCATCCTGAGCAAAGCGAAGGACCTGCTTTCGCTTGTCATCCTGAGCGAAGCGAAAGCCTGCCCTGAGCGAAGTCCAAGGAGACCTGCTTTTCGCCAGATGCACGACACCTCGTCAAACCCAGCCCTAGTGGCGGGATTTGTGTTTACCGGAAAAGAATATTTGCATTGGGAGCCGCTTCCCGCACTCGACGCAACGCTTCCGGCAAAAACTGGATGAGATCGCTCGCCACCAGCGACTGCTCGCCCGTGCTCTCGCAAGCGACATCCCCAGCGAGCCCGTGCAAATAAATTGCACAGATCGTAGCTTCGAACACGCGCGATGCATTCTGCGCGATCATCCCCGCCACCATTCCCGTGAGAATATCTCCCGTGCCACCAGTCGCCATGCCGGGATTGCCGGTGGTGTTCACCCAGACCTCACCATCCGGCTGAGCAACCAGCGTCCGGTGGCCCTTTAGAACGACAACCACTTCGTGCTCGCGCGCAAAGGACCGCGCAATTCCAATGCGATCTTTTTGAACTTCAGGGATGGAAAGCCCAGTCAGCCGCGCCATCTCCCCCGGGTGCGGCGTGATCACAAGGGGACGAAGCTTGCCCAGCATCTGCCCCGCATCTCCTTCGAAAGCATTCAACCCGTCCGCATCGAGCACCGTTGGAACCGGGTACTTCTGCACGATCGTGCGCACGAACTCCGATGTTTCCGGATGGCGAGAAATTCCCGGGCCAATCGCCAGCACAGTCTTGCCCTTCACCAACTTGTCGAGATGCGCATATTCCAGAGCGCGCAGAGAGATGGTGCCGGCTTCACTCTCTTCGCAAGGCTCGGTCATCAGTTCCGGATGAAAACCCGCTACGGTTGCGAGCACGGATTTCGCAGTAGCCACCGTGGCAAGCCCCGCTCCGATTCGCAACGCAGACATGCCGGCCATCGCGGCCGCCCCGGCTTTCCCCAGCGAACCACCAATGACCAGCACATGGCCGAAGCTGCCCTTATTCGCTTCCCTCGGACGCGGACCGATCAACGGCGCGATTTTCTGAGGAGTGGTCCAATCACGGTCGGCCGCGCGGTCAACATGCCAAATACGTGCGCCGGACGCGGCGCCGTGAAAGTCACGATGGCATCGGCACGCGCGACCGCTCCGCTTTGCTGCCCCATGGCATCGGCGTCAGCACCCGAAGGAATGTCAACCGCCACCACCGGCACGCCGCTCGCGTTCATGGCGGCAATTGCTTCAGCGTAGAGCCCGCTTACCGGCGGACGAAACCCTGTCCCCAAAATTGCGTCGATCAGCAGATCTACTTCGGCCAAGCGATGTTGAATCGCTTCAAACTCGTCATGCGATTTTGCAACCACCGGCGATTGCCCCATCCGCTGATACATTTGTGCTGCGTCACCTCGCAGCTCTTTCGGGTCCGCCAGCAAAACAACGAATACTTCCCTGCCCTCCTCGCGCAACTTGCGGGCTGCCACAAAACCGTCGCCACCATTGTTTCCCTTTCCACAAATCACGCTGACGCGACGCGCGTCCGGGTATTGCTTCCGCACAAAATCAGCGACCGCCGCGCCCGCGTTCTCCATCAAGGTGAGGGAAGGCACGCCGAAACGCTCAGTGGTTACGCGATCGATTTCGCGCATCTCGGCTGCGCTTACGATCTTCATGATCGGGAGGCCGCCATCTGTTCTACCTCGCGAAGTTGCGAGGGCTCGCCCATTGCGATGAGAAAATCTCCGGCTTCAATGCGATCGTCGGGCGCAGGATTGAACCGCATGCCTTGGCCACGTTTGATGGCCAGCACAATTACGCCGCGCTCTTGGCGGATCCGCGAGGTCTCAATGGTCTTCCCTGCGAACCCGGAATTTGGGCCGATGGAGATTTCTCCTATTTCCAGGTCCATTCCGAGGTGCGTGGTTGCGGTATCAAGGAAGCTGACCACGTGCGGGCGCAGGAAGGTCTGCGCAATTCGCTG
>QIAI01000597.1:2183-2588 GCA_003224995.1 Acidobacteriota bacterium | reverse complement strand
CTTGTCCTTGAAAGGAACAATGCAATAGGCACGAGCATCCGCAAGCGAACGGGTGAGCTGCTTCGGCAGTGCCGCCGCCCCCCTGAGACAGCGGCACCCCCGTTCACCCGGCACTACTCAGGATCGCTGGGATCGTTAGACAACACCGTCAACTTGATGCTTCCGTGGCCGAACTGCGGAAAGTTCGGTTTCGTTGAATCGCCCGGATCCAGGGCGGAGGCTGTATCATCCGGGGGAAAAAATTCGATGTTCCATTGCGCCAAGCCACGACCAACTCTCTCGAGGCTTTGAAGGAATACACCCTCGGCGGGCAGGTGGAAAATGAAAAAAGCCCTCAAGCAGCGATCTCTCACTACAAAAAGGCAGTCGCTCTGGACCCACTCTTCGCGAGGGCTTACAGCGCGC
>QIAI01000597.1:0-2117 GCA_003224995.1 Acidobacteriota bacterium | reverse complement strand
ATGCCTAGGAGCGCTGGGCAGAAGCCACTCCGTGGTACGCGGGGCCGATAGCTAACCTGCGCGTTCGGCGGCAACCGCACGCGCGCGCAAACCTTGGCCGATGATCTCGCGAAACGCTACCCGCAAAATACTCTGGTGCAGTCGAACTACCTGCCTGCAATACTGGGTCAGATTTCGATCCATGCGCAGAATCCCGCGGACGCCCTGGACTCCCAAAAACAGGCGCGTCCTTACGAACTGGGGCAGCCGGCGCAAGCCATCCTGCTCAATCTTTATCCTGTCTTTGTCCGCGGCCAGGCCTATCTGGCAACTCATGACAATCAGAAAGCCATGGCGGAGTTCCAGAAGATACTGGAGCACCCCGGAATGTCATTGAACGAACCCATTGCAGTTCTGGCTCGCTTAGAAATCGCCCGTGCCTATGCAGCGAATGGGCAAAGAGAACGAGCGCGATCCGCCTATCAGGACGTCCTCACCCTTTGGGAAACTGCGGACCCGGACATTCCTGTGTTGAAACAGGCGCGAGCAGAGTACGCCAAATTGGAATCGCACCCCGAAGCAGCAGGAAACTGATCACGCCGCTTTTAACTTTTGAGCAGATTGTCACGTAACCTCGGTATTTCTAATCCCGCGCGGGCCAAAAATAACGCTCACGTTTCTTGCCTTCTTCGTAGCGGCTCCGCGCTTTCTGCACTCCCTCCACTTTCGATTCCTCAGCAATTGGCACATCCCACCACGAGTCATACCCCGGCACGCGGTCATGGTAATCAGTCTCAACCACAATCACAGATGGCTTGTCGAAGCTTTTGGCCTTTCGAATCGCTTCCGCCAATTCCTCCCTCGTGTTGGCTCGTACAGAACACGCTCCAAGGCTGGCCGCGTTCGCTACAAAATCTACGGGCAGGGTACGTCCTGGCTCGCCATCATCACGATATCGGTATTCCGTCCCAAAACCTCCACTGCCGCAGGCACGGCTGAGCCCGCCGATGCTCGAAAATCCATGATTGTCGAGCAGGATGATGTTGATCTTCAGGCCTTCCTGAACGGCGGTCATGATTTCTTGCGCCATCATCAGGTATGACCCGTCCCCGATCAAAACGTATACCTCGCGACTGGGATCCGCCATCTTCACTCCCAGCCCCCCGGCAATTTCATACCCCATGCACGAGTAGCCGTATTCAAGGTGGTACGCCTTCGCATCGCGTGTGCGCCAAAGTTTGTGCAGGTCTCCAGGCAAGCTTCCCGCCGCGCACACGATCACGTCCTTCGGATCAAGCATCGAGTTCAGCACACCGATTACTTCGCCTTGACTCAACGGCGGACCTATTCGCCGGCTGTAAATGGTCTCCACCTCTCGATCCCATTGGTCGCGCAGACTTTTTATTTCCTGGCTGTATTCCGATCCTACGGAGTAGGAATGCAGAGCTTCACCCATTTCGTGCAGGGTGGCCATGGCATCTCCGACCAACGGCAGCGCGGCGTTCTTATAGGCATCGAACTCCGTGACGTTGATATTGATAAAGCGCACCTTCTGGTTCTGAAACGAGGTCACGGAAGCAGTCGTAAAATCGCTGTAGCGCGTGCCGATCCCGATAATCAGGTCGGCGTCGCGGGCCAGGCGATTCGCGGCCGATGTCCCCGTCACCCCCATGGCTCCCACGGATTGCGCGTGATCAAAACGTAGCGATCCTTTTCCCGCCTGGGTCTCAGCCACCGGAATACCGGTCTTTGCCGCGAAACCGGCCAAGCTTTCGGTCGCTCCCGAATAGATCACTCCCCCACCTGCGATAATCAACGGCCGCTTCGCTTTCCGAATCCAATCTGCCGCCTTCGCGAGAAGCGCAGCATCCGGTCGCAAGCGTGAAACCACCCACGTGCGAGCCTGGAAGAACTCCTCTGGAAAATCGAAAGCCTCCGCCTGCACATCCTGCGGCAAAGCCAAAGTCACGGCGCCGGTCTCCGCCGGGGAAGTCAGTACGCGCATCGCTTCCGGCAAAGCGGTCAGGATTTGTTCTGGCCTCTGGATGCGATCCCAATACCGCGACACTGGCCGAAAGCAATCGTTCACCGAAATATCTTGCGTCGACGCCGACTCAAGCTGTTGCAGCACGGGAGCA
>QIAI01000596.1:2020-3068 GCA_003224995.1 Acidobacteriota bacterium | reverse complement strand
ACCTATGGGACCTCTGGATGGCCCGAAACCTACATCATCGACCGCAAAGGCATCATCCGCCGCAAGTTTATCGGCCCCGTGGAATGGACCAGCCCGGCGATCGTTTCCTACTTGGAAGCACTCAGGACTGAATCCTAGTGGCCTTCACTGGTCATTCTTAAGCCCGACAGGAACGCAAACTTCTTGCGCGAATTCGCAAGATGCCTGGCCGATTCCGACGCCGCACCCCGCACAATTCCCTTGTGCTTTTCTTGTCAGCGTGGGGCCAGTGGATTCCGCCGACTAAAGGCGTACTCGTCTCAGTCTGAGAGAGTTTGAGATCACCGAAACCGAACTCAAACTCATAGCCGCGGCCGCAAAGATGGGATTTAAGGTCAAATGAAACAGCGGGTACATCACGCCTGCCGCCAGGGGGACACCGGCCGCGTTGTAGACGAAGGCAAAGAATAAATTCTGACGAACGTTGCGCATAACTGCCTTGCTCAGCCGGCGTGCCCGAAGAATTCCTCGCAAATCACCTTTCACCAGCACGATATCCCCGCTTTCGAGGGCCACATCCGTGCCGGTTCCGAGAGCAATTCCGACGTCGGCCTCTGCCAGAGCGGGAGCGTCATTGACACCGTCTCCAGCCATCGCCACGCGTTTGCCGCGCGCTTGCAGCTCGCGCACCAGCTCAGCCTTCCGATGCGGGAGCACCTCCGCCTCAATCTCCTCGATACCGACCTGCCGGGCAACGGCTTGGGCTGTTGCGCGATTGTCTCCGGTGGCCATGATGACTCTGATGGCTTGGGCACGCAGCTTGCGCAGCACCTCGGGAGTGGACTCGCGGAGCGGATCTGCCACCACGATGAGGGCGGAAAGCTGACCGTCCAGGGCCGCGAAAACAACGGTTCGGGCCTGCTCGCGATGCTGCTGCGCGGCCGCATCGGCAAGGCTTATGTCGATGCCCGCTTTTCGCATTTGTTCCGCGCTTCCCACCAGCACCTGGCTACGACCATGTTCTGTGTCGACAGTCGCACTGATGCCTCTGCCCGTCTCTGAGGCGAAG
>QIAI01000596.1:0-1959 GCA_003224995.1 Acidobacteriota bacterium | reverse complement strand
ACCCTGATATCGGCAACTTCCGGCCTTCCCTCAGTTAGCGTTCCCGTCTTATCGATCACCAGTGTGTCGACTCTTTCCATGGACTCAAGCGCCCGAGCATCACGAACGAGCACTCCATTCTGAGCTCCCTGTCCGGTTCCAACCATAATCGACATCGGCGTCGCCAATCCAAGCGCACAGGGGCAGGCAATGATCAGCACAGCCACGGCGGTGACCAAGGCATGAGCAAAGCGCGGCTCGGGACCGAACCAGAACCAAACTAGGAATGCCGCCAGAGCACACGCCACTACGGCGGGAACAAAAACAGCCGCTACACGATCGGCAAGCCGCTGAATTGGGGCGCGGCTGCGCTGTGCCGAAGCGACCAGCGCCACGATCTGCGCCAGCAACGTTTCGTTGCCAACACGCTCGGCGAGCATCAGCATCGATCCCGTGCCATTCAGGGTGCCGGCTATTAGTTTGTCCCCCGACTGCTTGAGCACCGGGAGAGCCTCGCCGGTCACCATCGATTCATCGACGCTGCTCTTCCCTTCTTCGACCCGCCCGTCTACTGGGATTTTTTCTCCGGGACGGATGCGCAGACGATCTCCCACCACGATTGATGCCAGGGGAACGTCGGTCTCTTTTCCCGATCCCTGGATTCTGCGGGCAAGCTTCGGCGTTAGATCCAGCAGAGCGCGGATGGCACCACTCGTTTGCTTGCGGGCGCGCAGCTCCATCACCTGTCCAAGCAGAACCAGAACCGTGATTGCTGCGCTGACCTCAAAGTAAACGTCAGTCCTTCCCCTGTTTTGAGCAACGGCCGGCAACAGATCCGGTGGGAGAGCTGTAACCAAAAGGCTGTAAAGAAACGCGGCGCCCGTACCCATCGCGATCAGAGTGAACATATTGAGGTTCCGAGTGCGCAGAGAATTCCAGCCTCGTTCAAAGAAAGGAGCGCCGCCCCAGAGGACCACCGGAGCTGCCAATGCGAGCTGGAGCCAGGCTGAAGCTCGTGTCATGTCGAACCGGTGCAGCCAGCCTGAGGCGAACATGCCGCCCATACTGATCGCGAGCAGCGGCACAGTGAGGGCGTGACCAATCCATAATCGCAGGCGCATGCTGTGAAGCTCACTGTCATCGGCTTCGACAGCGCCGGCCACAGCGACACGGGGTTCGAGGGCCATGCCACAAATTGGACATGTTCCTGGTTGAGCCAAAACAACCTCAGGATGCATTGGACATACGTACTCGGTCTTCGCACTGCTGAGTAGTTCCGGCTCCAGAGCCATTCCGCATTTGGGACAAGAGCCAGGGCTGGCCGAGGTCACCTCGGGATCCATTGAGCAGAAATACCTGCGTGAGGCTTGCTCAACCGAAGGGGGCTTCTGGTCGGGCGAAAGCCCGGGGGAAGGAAGCGGAACTTTCCCCAACTGCACCAGTTGCGCAGGCGGCTCGTTGGCTCGCGGCTGAAGATATTTGTCAGGCTCGGAAGAAAATCTTTCTGCGCAGGAGCTGCAGCAAAAAAAATATTGCCTGCCTGCGTGCTCTCGGCGGGCAGGGGCGCGCTCCGGATCAACCTGCATCCCGCACACAGGATCGACCACCGAACCTGCCGCGCGTTTCCCTTCCCTCTGCATGTTTCTGAATTTATGATCCAATCAGAAGTTTGTATTGCTCGTCGGTGAGCGGCACCACGCTGAGCCGTCCTTGACGCACCAGCGGTGAATCAGCAAATGTCTTCTTCTGCTTGATGTCGGCCAGGCTTAAAGGTTTCGAAATTGGTTTGCCAACTTTTATTTGTAGCCGGGGATTCTTTGCGTCCGAAGAATCTACCGAGACCACCGAGGCGGTTCCAACCGCACGTTTCTCATCGCCGGTGTGATAGATCACAAGATGGTCGCCGCTTTTCATATTGCGAAGATTCCTTCGGGCCACCGGATTGGTTACGCCATCCCAGATGGTAGTCTGTTCGCGCTG
>QIAI01000595.1:2610-4729 GCA_003224995.1 Acidobacteriota bacterium | reverse complement strand
AATCTGAGCGTCGGCAATAACATTGTTGCGGTCCGCCAACGCCAGGAACTGCCGGTAGATGGCGTCGAGTTCCCGCCGCTCCAGATGAAAGCCCAGTTCCTCGCAACGCAAGCCGAGAGCGTGACGCCCCGAGTGTTTCCCCAGCACCAGTCGCGTACCCGGCACGCCCACGGACTCCGGCGTCATGATTTCGTAGGTACGCGCATCTTTGATCATGCCGTCCTGATGAATGCCGGCTTCGTGAGCGAACGCATTCCGTCCCACGATTGCCTTGTTGGGCTGCACCTCGACAGTGGTGATTTCGGTCAGCAACCGGCTGGCGGGAAACAATTGCTCACTATGCACCGCGGTTTGGAAAGGATAGCAATCCCCGCGAACCCGCATCACCATCACCAATTCTTCCAGCGACGCGTTGCCGGCACGTTCCCCGATGCCGTTGACCGTGCATTCCACCTGGCGCGCACCTGCGCCGACGGCAGCCAGAGAATTTGCTGTCGATAGTCCCAGATCATCGTGGCAATGCGCGGAAATCACAACTCGCTCGATGCCAGATACGCGCCGGCGAATGTTGACAATCAGTTCCGCGAACTCGGTCGGAACGGTGTAGCCCACGGTGTCGGGGATGTTAATGGTAGTCGCACCCGCCTCGATCACCGCCTGCAAAACTTCGCACAAGAACCCGAAATCGGAGCGCGTAGCATCCTCGGCCGAAAACTGCACGTCAGCGCAAAACGATTTCGCGAGGCGAACGGCATCGCGTGCCTGTTCCAGACATTCGCGGCGAGAGATTTTCAATTTGTGCTGAAGGTGAATATCAGATGTGGCAAGAAAGGTGTGAATGCGGGGATGCGCGGCATCTTGAACTGCTTGCCACGCTCGTTCGACGTCCTCACGTCGACACCGTGCGAGCGCCGCAATTACGGGGCGCCGTATCTCGCGCGCCACCGCTTGCACGGCTTGAAAATCGCCATCAGAAGAGATGGGGAATCCCGCTTCAATGACATCGACCCCCAGGCGATCAAGTTGTCGCGCCATGCGCAATTTTTCGTCCGGCGTCATGCTGCAGCCGGGTGACTGTTCGCCATCTCGCAAGGTAGTGTCGAATATGATGACTCGTTCGCGCTCTGCCACTTGATCCTCCCCGTTATCAACCATCCGTTCCTGCGCTGTTTTCGTGCTGCAAAGCAAAAAGGCCATCATCCGTTGCGGATAATGGCCTTTTGAAAGCAATCGCTGTGTTGGCTAGATCATCCGCTGAATCGTGTGGGTGCAAGCACCAGGCCTAGAATGGCCACGCTAAGGGCGAGTAGACGCAGTCGCTCCTCGCGTCCGACCCGGTTCGCGTTGCTGGCTGCTGGATTCATCGCCGTGAAGATCGCCTTTAGGAAGACTGAACCTGTACTTTAAGAGATGAAGTTCAAGGGGTCAACGGCGGAGTCGAGGGAAACGCACGCAAATTAATGCTTAGGAAAATCAGAAATTCTGATGGGACCCCTGTTGTATTTCACCACAGCGGACTACGAGGCCACTCTGTCGTGAGTGTCAGCCTGCGACACATCCCGTACCAAGGCATGGAGTTCTGCTAATGCGCGAGAATAACGGCTCTTCTGTTCTTCCGTGAATGCTTGAAAACTAACGCTCGTTTCCAGGTTCGATAAGCAGCATTCCGCGCGGCAGAGCTCGAGCAAAATATCCTCAGGATCGGCACGTGCGATGATTTCGATCTTTTGGCACGATGGCGCAAAGGGCAGCACCGTGCCGGGCAGCTCTGGACCGGCCTGCGATGGCTGGGTTTTCACATCAGGCACGCGGTAGCCTCTATACATAGACCACATCGCCCAGAGGATGTTGCCCGCAACACCCAGCACCAGGAGCACGGCTAAAGCAAAAATTCCCCAGAGCAGGCCGCTCCAGGCGACGTGACGAACCTGGGGAACCAATCCGCCGAGGACAGTAATCGTGACGGCGACTGCAAGCAGTCCATAAACCATGCGGCGATTCATACCGGAAGCGTACTCCTCGGATATGGAAGAGCCGCACCAACCCACTTTGTCTGCTCAGAACCATCTCCCGAAACGGGAGTTGTTCCTTATGTAGCGCGAATCTCACGCCAGGTTTA
>QIAI01000595.1:1876-2498 GCA_003224995.1 Acidobacteriota bacterium | reverse complement strand
TTCCGATACTCTCCACACGACGCCGCTATGAGGTATGGTTCCTTCGCCTGGGGTTGGCGAGTGGGCGAAGGTGCGTGGTGGTTTCGCTACTTGTTGATGAACCCGGGACGCGGCGGCTGCGAGAAAGATTCCCGCGGGTCACCAGTGCAGGTGTGGGCCACGTGGTTTCCGCGTGGAGAGTCGCCACGCAGCTCTATCCAAGGATTTCCGCTCGAGGGTCTGCGGCTCAGCGCAAAGCGGCAGAGCCCATTCGAATTAGAACTCGCCGGGAACTCGATCGGAGAGAATTTCTGTCGCGGTGATTTGAACTTGGACGGACACGCGATCACCTGGGACCTGCGCTACCGCTCCACGTTCCACGTGACTCTGAGCAGCAAGGGTTGGATCGGATTTTCGCGCACGCCTCATTCGGATGCGCTTTTTTCAGGCCGAATCACGCTGGACGGGCGCGTGTTCGAAGGCGATCCCCTAGGCTTCGGAGTGCAGGGACACAACTGTGGGTACCGGCATCGAAATTTCTGGACATGGGCTCACGCCTATTTCCCGCGTCCGGATAGCTCCGCCAGCACGCTCGAAGCTCTGGTGTATGAGATGCCTCTAGGATTGGTGTTCCGCCGCGCCG
>QIAI01000595.1:0-1823 GCA_003224995.1 Acidobacteriota bacterium | reverse complement strand
TTCGAGACCGAACCGCACTGCAAGCCGTCATCGATGGAAGTGGAACCCCGTCGCACCGCGTCCCATATTTGAAAACGGATTGCCGAGGCACATTTCCCGTAACCAACAATAGCCTGGCAAGCGCCATAGTTCACATTCTCAGGCCTGACGCTTCCCCAGAAACTTTGCAGGCAAGTTCTGGAGCCGTACTGGAGATGGTCGGGTGAGTCAGTTGGCCTGATGAGTTTTGGCGAGACGTTCCGCCAGGATTGCGTAGGCCGACGCGTTGAATGCCATGCCGATGTGCGTGCCCGGCACTTCAAAATCCACGTCTTGATTGCGGGTCATACAGTAGCGCCAATCGACGATACCGTCGTGGCGTGTGTAGATGGCGGTTTCCATTATGGAGCTGGGAATCTGATGGCTCAGCGAATTGATGAAATTGCAGGTGCAGCGCCCGGTGTAGCAGGTGGGCAGAACCCCTTCGCCATGTTCCGCCAGGATACGCAGGCGAACGGCTTCGGCGGCATGGAGGACGGTCTGGTTCGTCACCGTGCCCCGGAAAGGCGACGCTAAGGTAGTGACGGACGCAATATCACGTGGCCGCTGTCCGGCCACCGACCGCGCGATAACGCCGCCCAGACTGTGCCCGATCAAATGAATCTTGCGCCCAGTCTCGGCCCGCGCCCGGGCGATGGTGTCGTTTAGATGCCGCTGGATAAGCAGATTCGGACAGTCCGCATTGAGGCCGATTCCGGAGAAATAAGGCCGGTAGCCGATGCGGCCCAGCCAGCCGTGAAGTTCCATGAGGTAGAGGTCGGTGCCAAGAAAGCCAGGAATGATCACCACACCGGAATCGTCGCCGTGGGGCACACCCAAGCCGTAGTAGACAAATAAGGCCTCGGTCCAAGGCGACATATTGCCTTCAAAATGACGTTCCCGCGTCCGCTTCCGTACACCGTTCTTGCTTCGGATTACCCTTTTTTGTGTGCGCAATGTGGTCCCAACAATTCGCCGGCGTGCACGTGCGTACTCAGGCCGGTGTGGATTATACCGCTATGATTGTTAGCGCACCACTACGGGTACGCAGGAGTACCTGAGAACGGCACGTCATCCACCCGAGCATTGCATTTTTCAACAGTCTCACTGCGACACCCGCTTGCGACGCTTGGTTCGCTCCGACTTACCCGTCCGGCCTTCTAATTCCGCGACCCGTCGGCGCAACATCTCGACTTCGGATTCCTGCGATGTTTGGCCGGCGGGCGTTGCGCCCAAAAACTTCTTCATCATGTCAACCGGGGAAAGAATGGCGGATTGCACGTCTCCCAACCGGCTCTGCACCGCATCCTGCACCTTTTGGTAAGCGTCAAAAGCCGATTTCAGGTACCACATGACGAACTCCTGCCGCACTTCATCGGACGCGACAATCAATTGGCGAAGCAGTTCCCTTGGCATCTTCCGTAATGATTTGCGTCAGCGTGACCCGCGTCAGGTCCTTCCCGGTTTTTGCGTCCACTACCTGGACCTCGCGGCCTTCGCGAATAAAAGCAGCAATATCATCGAGATTCACGTAGCGGCTTCCACCGGTGTCATAGAGCCGACGGTTGCCATATTTCTTGATGAGCACGCTGCCGAGTTTCATTTTGGTCCTGCCCGGCTATGTTGCTTCGCACAATCGACGAATAGATATTGACATAAGTTCAGCGAGTTTTTACATTTTAATTGATGCTGCAGTGCAGCAATTCTTAGGTTTTTTGGGAGGTGTCCAATGCCAGCAGCCGATAGAACGGAATCTCGGGTTCACCCTCGCGAATCGTCCTTCGTAGCTCTCCTGACCGGATGGG
>QIAI01000594.1:6055-8361 GCA_003224995.1 Acidobacteriota bacterium | reverse complement strand
TTCGGCTGGCGATCACCAATGATGCGATTGGCCCAACCGTTCGTGACTCTTACTTCCAGTGAATTGGCACCGGGCTTCAGCGCCGCGGTTGCGTCTACACGATAAGGCTGCTTCCAAACGACACCGAGCGATTTGCCGTTCACGGAAACTTCCGCGAGGTTCTTCACGCTGCCGAGGTCGAGCCACACGTGCGTGTCCGGCTTCAGCCAAGAAGCTGGAACCTCGATTGATTTGGTATATGTCGCGGTGCCGGAGAAATACTTTATGCCTTCATCAGTGCTGTCCTTCCAGTCTGTGAGCTTTTCGAACCTTACGGAAGGCGGTGCGCCGAGATCGGGCGGAAAGCTGACTTGCCATGCGCCATCAATATTACCGAGCGATCTTTCAACTGCGGTGGGCAGAGTGCGCGACACGGTGCTCGCAGGCGAACGGAACACTACGAATACCGTCTCCCATGGCGCGAGATATAACGGTACGGTTGTTCGGCTGTCAGAAGTGTAATAGGAAGAAGGCTGAACGTTGCCGGTGTCGGCGTGCCACAACTCGGCAGCCTTGCCCGCTACACGGAAAGTGGCGCTGAGGTTTTCGAAACGGTCGTTCCGATTATCAACGAAATAAACGTCGCCGTCGGCCAACTTGCGGTGGACAAGAAGCAAAATCGTGTCCGGCTGGGGACGAGTGTAGCTGAAATCAGGCTCGACGTGAAGTGCAGCGAGCGTTTCTCCGAGACTCTGCTTGCCGTACACGCGTCCCTTGCCCACGCTCGCGCCGTCGCCTGGTCCCCAGAGCTGATCGGCTATTCGATGAAACTCGTTTTGATCATCTGCAAGGCTCGGCGTGTCAGTCGGTTTTGCACCACACACAATCGCTCCTGCCTGAACCAAGTCACGAATTTTCCGCAACACCGGTAATGATATGTGCTGGCTGTGCGGATCGAGTGCGATCACGCGATAGCGCATGCCGCTCGGAGTGGCGAGTCCGCCGTCTTTAAATGTGAGAACGTGAACCAGTGCGTCAGCATTGATGTAGTCGAAGTTGTAGCCGTCTGGAATGTCGGGATTGTGGTGCAGAAAAAGCGATGTGAGGTTTGTGTCTTCACCATAGAAGTAAACGATGTCGGCAACGAAGTGTCCCTGCTGTAGCAAGTAGGAGCTGCGCGCAAGGTAAGTGATCCAAGGCTTGGCCTCTTCCGCCCAGGTTTCGTTGCGGGTGAACCACTGCCCAAATGGCCCGAGAGAAAGTCCGGGTTTACGATCCAAAAGCGGTTGATGTACCGACGTGTGAATCACAAAACGGTTGAGCCCGTTGGCCATTTCTTTGTCGGCGGTGGGCTTCAGGGTTGAGGGAGACCAGGCCCACGCGCCGAGTGATGCTGTCATGGATTCCGCGGCGACGAGATTTTGCCCGTAGATATGTGCCACGGACGCCGATTCACGCACATCGGCGTTGTATCCGGGCTGGTCGTTGTTGACTCCGGGTCTTTGGGTCCATGTGGCGGACATAGGCACATCATTGCTGCGCTTGACTTGCATCCCATCGCCAATAAATGCGCGGCCCTCTTCGTGCGACTCGCCGTAATGCCCCATGCCCCGGTCATGCAGGATGTTGGTGAGTAGATCGTAGTGGTAGTCGGCAAGCATGTCGCCAAGAGTCTCGCGATCAATTACACGACCAGTTAGCACGGGCAACCAAGGTCGCGGGTCGTAGCCGCGGCGCTTGGTGAACTCCGCGATCATGTTGTCGGTCCAGTTTTGCGCACCGGCTTCCCAACTGTCATTGATTACGTATTGCAGGCCGCGTTTACCCATAAGATCGCCAACGGCGTTCTTGTAGTTGTCGAGATAAGTATTCATGTACTGCGTGACGTCGTCGGGATTGAGCTTGTCAACCTCAGGTCCGGTGCCCTCGGGGGAAGCAGGGTGATTGGTGATCCCAAGCAGGGAATAGCCGAAGCGCATGATGACCCAGTTGCCTGTGGGCGGCGTCCAATCGAGCGTGCCGTCCGATTTCATCTTTGAAGTGAGATCAACAACGTCGGCTTTGCTGATTGCGTCATCATGACCGACAGTGGGAGTTGAATAAGGGTCGAAGCTCGGCAGATTGGCAAACGCGGCCTTCTCTTCAAAGCGGCTGATTCGCGGCCCCGAATGAAGCACCAGTTCTGAAATCTCGAAATTAGGATTCGGATTGGGAGCAGCATATCGACCTATGGGTTCCGCCACGTCAAACTGAAGCTCGCCCAAAGCCGCGGAGGGATGGTCGGTAAAAACAACGCGGTAGAGTTTCGCCGTCGTCGGAGGAAACGC
>QIAI01000594.1:4052-6017 GCA_003224995.1 Acidobacteriota bacterium | reverse complement strand
AGCGGCAACAGACTCCGCTGCTCCGAATGCATTGGCCGCGGCTGCTGCGGGATCATTGGTCACCAGTGTCACTGCTCGAATGGTTTGCGGTGAGGCAAACTCGTATTGAATCCAGGCCTGCTGGCCGGCTGGAGCTTTCGGCAATTGCGTGGTCTTCACCAAGTCGCCGTCAGACAGGAGTGCGGCATCAATGTTGCCGCCGCTGGATGTGATTTTTGGATTCAGAGTCGAGACAGGGACGTCGCTTTCCGGCGTGCGATATGCAATGACTGCGGTGTCTGCGTAGAAGGTCGGTGATATCGGCTGAGGTTGGCCAGTAAAAAGAGCAATAAAGTCGAAAACAGGAAGATTTTGAAATGGGCCTGTGGTGGTGGGAGGATGGGGCAGCACGCCACTGAAAGGTTTTCCGCCTTCGACTCGCGTCTCGCTCCACACAATCTTTTTCATTCCCTGGTTCGGCTTGACCCAAGGGCCACCTGACTCGCTCCATCCAGGAGACCCAGCTATTGCTTCCTCCAGCCCAAGTTGATCAGCTAAAGTGGTCGCGTATTTGAATGCATCCTTCCATTCTGGCGTCATGTAAACCAAGCGTTGATCGACCAACTTCGGCGTGCTCAGAGCGGCATCAAAATTCTGAAAGCCGCCGAGTCCGACGCGATGCATCCATTCCAAATCGAGCTTAATGCCTTCTTTGGTAATGTTGCCGTTCATCCAGTGCCACCACACTCGCGGACGGGCGCCATTTGGCGGATTCTCGAAGCCTTGCTTCAGTGCGTCGGAAGGAGTTTGCGCCTGAAGATGTCCCAAACCGAAAACCCAAAGCGCAAGAGCGGTCACGAATCTGGCCACACGTCCTGGTGTGCTCATGAATCCTCCTCAGATGTATTGAGCGCCGAGACGAATCGGCGTCGATCCCGCAGCGCATCGGCTCACGGATGGTCTCATCGAGAAAAGTTATCCGTCAACGAATCTGGCATGTTTCGCACTGAAAAACTTTCGTTTCGTGGATCAGCACACGCGTACGCATTCAATTCCTAGCAGCGCGGCCAACTTTTCAAGCTTGCTGATAATGTGCCCGGTACCGACGGCGCAATGGTGCGCCGGGCCGTGTGAGTTCCATTGCGTCATGAAGTTTCTTGCGCCAATGGAGAATCGGTAGCGGCTGTTCGTGTTACCGATTTCAAGAATCGGACCGGCCACGGATTCTCCCTCCGCGGCTACCAATTTAATGCGTCCATCGCCGGTCTCTCCAACGGACAGCAGCTTCACCGGCCCGTACTTCACCGACATTTCAACTGATAGTCCGCGTCCGACTTTGCCGTGATAAACCTTTAAGGGCCTGACTTTTGTCTTACCTTGTGCGATCGCAATATGACCTGGGCCGTCGTGGCCCATCAGTACAACGTCATCGTTGTAATCGACTGCGTAATACTCGGTGAATGACCCGCCGGCGCCGAATGAATCCATAATCTTCATTGCCTGCGCGTTCTTGATTTCGTATTCGCCCGCAACGGGAATTCCACGCGCGGTCAGTAGGCTGGTGCCAAGAATAATAGAGCTAATCGCGTCTTCGTTGTCGGTGTTGCCCGTCCCTTGATAGTAGTAAGCGAGCGAACCCAGCTGATGCATTTCAACCAGGCGATCTAGTGCGAAAGAAGTTTTTGCAGCGCGAGCGAGCTCTCCTTCGGAGCAATCGGGTTGGACATCCATCGCTGTCCGAATCTCAGCGATGCGATTGTCAATCTCAGATGGTGTGACCTTCGCGCGCAGGGCGGCCAGTTCCTCTGCTTCGATGATCTCGATGTGCCCACCGAATGTCTCGCACTGCAGCGTCAGGTCGGAGTAAATATCGAGCATGCCGCCGTAGTAGTGGCCCATCACGCCGAGACGATTGTGTTCCATGATGTGTGCAACGCGCGCTGCGTCAATCCAGTCATTGATCTCCCGCCAGGCGATCGGGTCATT
>QIAI01000594.1:2215-4044 GCA_003224995.1 Acidobacteriota bacterium | reverse complement strand
GGAAAACGTTAGCGATTTCCGGCACCGGACATGCCTGGCAATACGCCAGCCACTCGCCTGTCATCTTAGTGCGATCGCCAGGGCGGTTGAAGGACGCGTAATCAATTGCCGCTTCCGGCGATAGATTCAGAATGATGACGGGGACCTTGGCTCGCCGGACGACGGGCAGCACGGTGGAAGAAAGGGCGTAGGTAGTGATTTAAAGAAAGATCACGTCCACATCTTCGCGACGAAAGGTGTGGCCCACCCTGACCGCCTTCTCCGGCGTATCAACCAATCCTAGATTGACCACCTGAACTCCAGGACGGCCGAGGCGCTGCGCGACCCGTTCGGTATAGGTGATAAGCCTCTCGCGCAAACCTTCAAACTGAGGCCAATAAGTATCCAGGCCAATTCCAAACAGACCCACCCTAAGATCGCCGTTCGATTGAGCTGCTGCCATTGAGAAGTCGGTTGGAGCGACGCGATAATCCCACCTAGCGACAGCCCGCGTCAAGAGGTGAGAACGCCCGGACATTGTTTTGCGATGAGAAACAGGCTGCCGGTACTCAAAATGCAGTGTGCGGACGAGAAATTTGCTGGAAAGACATGAATTCCGATCGCGCGCACACCAAAGCGTCACGGACGGAGCAGCACTCGTTTCGCAATGCACAACAAGTCTTGCCAGCATTCCTTCGCTTGCGAGTTCTGCGACGCGGACTTATGCTTGCGCGTCGGTGGCGGGAGGAAAGTAGGAAATGAGAATGCGGCCCTGGTGGTCATTCTGTTCTATTGCGGCTGTCGTTTGCTTGTTCACGCTTTCCGGCCGTGCGCAAGTGAAGATCGAGGTGAACTGGGACAAGGTCGAACGAACCTCACAAACTTCACCGACCTTGCAGGTGGTCGTCAATCCGCCTTTGCATCATGGAACGATAGTCAGCACAAATGCCTACAAAGCCGTGCACGATCTTGGAGCTGACTATGTTCGCTATGTCCCGTGGCTGCCCAATCCGAAGCTGGGTGTGGCAGAACTCGAACCGCAAACGANNNATGACGATCGATTTTCTTGAAGCGACGAAAGGGTATTCCGCTATTCTGAATTTCAGCACGATTCCGCAATGGATGTGGAAGACCGATAAGCCCATCACCTATCCCTCAGACCCTGATCAAGTGACGTGGGATTACACGCAAGGCACCGAACCGCGCGATCCCACTTTCAACGAAGTAGCGGATTACTATGCCCGGCTGCTTGCGTGGTACACGCAAGGCGGATTCACGGATGAACTTGGAAAGCGGCACGAATCCTGTTATCACTATTCGATTTCGTACTGGGAGGTGCTGAACGAAGTTGAATTCGAGCACCATATGTCGCCTGAGACATACACAAAGTTGTATGACGCAGTGGTCACGGCCATGCACAAGGTGCAGCCGGACCTGAAATTTGTGGGCATGGCATTGGCGATGCCGTCGCAAAACCCACATTTCTTCGAATACTTTCTCGACCACAAAAATCACAAGCCCGGCATTCCGCTGGACTTCATTTCCTATCACTTCTACGCGATTCCTACACCCGACCAGACTGCTGAAATTCAGGGCTACACGTTCTTTGCACAGGCTGACGGATTTCTGAATACTGTTCGTTACGTCGAAGAGATTCGAAAGAGGCTTTCTCCCGACACGCGCACCACCATCGACGAAATTGGCGCGATCTCCGCCGATGACCTCGCACAGGGAGAACCCGGCCATGTTACCAAGCCAATACCAAGCTCTTACTGGAGCCTGACCGGTGCTATGTACGCATATTTGTTCGGGGAAATGACGCGGATGGGAATTGACGTTGCCGGAGAATT
>QIAI01000594.1:0-2123 GCA_003224995.1 Acidobacteriota bacterium | reverse complement strand
CAATCCGTACGTTTATGCGATGCCAGTGATCACCAAGAACGGCAAGAAGCGCGTCTTGCTGGTAAACAAAAGTCAGAACGCGATGGATGTTCAACTGGCGGGCGCCAGCGGAGGCCAGTTGGAATACGCCGACCGGACAACGGGATTCGATCCGGCAAAGAAGACCTACGTTAACAGCGACAAGATCAGCTTGAACGGATTCTCTGTCGCCGTGACAACACTCCCGTAGATTGAGAGCCATGTTCAGACGCGTCCCTAAAGAGTCGCACCATTGGAAGCGATGATTTCCTTGTAGCGTATGGCGGAATCCTTCACGATTCGTTGCTGGGTTTTGTAATCCACATAGATGAGGCCGAATCGCTGTCCGAAACCCTCCGCCCACTCAAAGTTGTCCAACAGCGACCAATGCAGGTAGCCGCTTACTGCGATGCCCTCCTGAGAAGCGCGCAACAATGACTTGAGATAGGAATTCAGGAACGCGACGCGTTGCGCATCGTGTACCTTTCCGTCGGCAGCGGGAGCGTCTTCGCTCGACCAACCGTTTTCCGTAATGACGATTGGTTTCCTGTAACCCTCGGAGAGAAACTTCGGCCCCCAGTACAGCACGTCTGGAGTAAGCGCCCAGCCGTAATGAGAACGCGGGATATCCGGGCCCCTCCGGAACCACTTCCGCCGCACCGTTTGCACCGGCTTTCACGTGTGGTACGAAGTAAAGATTTACGCCGCAGTAGTCCAAAGGCTGGCTGATCGTCTTCATGTCCTCGGTCTTCGCCAGCCTCTCGGCATCAGGATAGAGCTTTAATCCGTCCTCCGGATATCTTCCCAGATATATGGGATCAAGCCACCAAGCGGCGCTCAGCATTCCCATGGGCGCGAATCCCGGGATGACCTGAACTTTTCTGACCGCGAACGATGCCGTCTTTGCTGCGGCCACATCGCCCGGACTTTCGTTCGCTGGAAGGCTAAGCAAGCCGGTAAACGCGAGGGAGACCTCGACCTTCTGCTTCGCAGCCGCCCTTATCGCCTGGACTGACTTGCCGTGCCCGAGCAGAATGTTGTGCGCGCCACGAACCAGGTCTGTATCAGGGAGTCTCTGGTTTGGAGGCATCATCCCAATTTCGGAACCAAATCCCCAGAAGATGTTCGGTTCGTTGATGGTGAGCCAATGAAGAACCCGATCTGAGAGCCGCGCGGAGAGTACGTGTGCGTAATCAGCCAGCCATTGCGCGCTGTCGGCGTGGAGCCATCCACCCTGCTTCTGCAGAGCTTCAGGATAGTCGAAGTGATAGGTGGTAAGAAACGGAGTGATTTTCGCGGCGAGGAGCGCGTCGACTAGCCGGTCGTAGTAGTCGAGACCTTTGGAATTTATTCGTCCCGTGCCTTCGGGCATGATGCGCGCCCACGATGCCGAGAATCGGTAGGCATTGAATCCGAGCTGCCGTATCAGCTTCAGATCTTCCGCCCAGAGATGGTACTCGTCATCGGCCACGACGTTCGTACTTCCATCTTTTGTAGCGTGCGGTGTTCGGAGGAATACGTCCCAGACACTCTCGCCGCCTCCGTCCACGCTGGGAGAGCCCTCAACCTGTGCCGCCGCCGTTGAAGCGCCCCAGAAAAAACCGGCCGGGAATTTAACGCTGCCTTCATTCGAAAACGTTGTTTGTAGAGCGAACAGTTGTTTGGGCGCATAACCGGCTAGGGCGGCGATCCCCATGTTGCCAAGGAATGTGCGACGATGGACTGGTTTCATTTTTTGGGCTCCAAACCGCTAGTTCGGCATACGGACCTCGACCTGTTGCTGCGTGACCTCGTTTGGCGAGAAGAGTTTCCTACCCGGGTCCTGCTGATTTGCAGCTTGCGAATGTAGGCGCTGGAACTCCGCCAGCGCTTTTTTCTGCTCGTCAGAATTTCCGAGCAATCGTTCGACTTGAGCGAGCCGCCACCACGAGACTTCGTTTTGACGGTTGAGCGCGATAGCCTTCTGCAAATGCGACAATGCGGCGTCAGGCTTTTGCGTGGAAAGGAGCGCGGCCGCCAATCCGAGGTGCGCCTCTTCAAAATCAGGATGCCCCTTGAGCGCCAGCTCAAAAAATCTTTGCGCGTCATCAAACCGACCAACATTA
>QIAI01000593.1:2119-3186 GCA_003224995.1 Acidobacteriota bacterium | reverse complement strand
TGCCCGGTGAGCACGGCGGCTGCGGGAATCGCAAGCGCGTCGTTCACGGTTTGTGCCAGCATATTCAGCTGCACGCTGGTTCCCGGCTTCAATTTTTGCTTGCGATTCTCAGCCTGAACCCAGACCTCTACCGTAGTGCTGTTAGGGTCCAGTGCCGGACTGATTACGGTCACTTTGCCTTCGACCGGCTCCGGTTCTCCCGGAACGGTGAGCGTCGCCTTGTCGCCGAGTTTGAGCAGGGCGGCGTCGGGCTGCGGGATGTGAGTCCTCGCGATGACGCGCGAGGTATCCATCACCGTAATCAAAGGCGTCCCGGCGGCCGCCATCTCGCCGGGATAGAGCGGCCGGTCGGTCACATAGCCATCAATCGGGCTGTGAATTTCCGAATAACTGAGCTGCGCTGCGGCTCCCATGTACTTACCTTGGGCCGACTGGAGTTGCCCCGCGGCGGAACGCAGTTCCTGTTGCTTGCCGATGGCCTGCAAGGCGTCATAGTGCTTTTGCGCGATGTTGTACAGGTTGCGAGCCTGCGTCACATCGACTCCCGCCTGATCCAGTTCCTTGCGCGGCATCGCGCCTTGTTGAAACAATTCCTGACGGCTTTGATAAACCTTCTCTTGCGCGTCCAGAGCCTTCTTGGCGGCTTCTGTATCCAGCTCCGCTTTCTGCATTTCCTCAGGCAGGCTCGCAGCCGTGATGGTCGCGTAGCTCGCCTGCGCTTGTTCGAGTCCGCCTTTGTTCTCTTCACTGGAAGCAACCAGGTCGCGATTTTCCAGCACTGCCAGCAATTGATCTTTGTGTACTTTGCCTCCGCGATTCACCAGGAATTTCTTCACCGGCGCGCTGATCTTGGGAGTGATTGCCGCTTGCTGTAGCGGAAAGAGTACCGCCTGGGCGCCGACGGTTTGCTGCAGCGTCGCCTTCTCCGCAGTGGCAGCCTGCACGGACACTACCGGCTCCTTTTCGGCGGGTTCTTTCGAGCATGCCGATGAGGCCAACAGCGCGCCTGCCATCAGCAGCGTGGCCAGCGTGCGCACCATGGCACACCGGGGGCGCGGAAACGAAGC
>QIAI01000593.1:0-2027 GCA_003224995.1 Acidobacteriota bacterium | reverse complement strand
CGAGCCTGGGTGAGCGTATTTTGTGCGTCCACCACTTCAAGCACCGTCGATTCTCCTGCTTGATAGCGCAATGTGGTCAACCGCAGGCCTTCGGCCGCTAGTTCAGCCGATAGCTGGAGAGACTCGAGTTGAGAACGCGCGGTTTCGGCCTCCCCGTAAAAGCTGTGTAAGTTGCTCAACAGTTGCCGCTGCGCAAAGCTCAACTCGACTCTGGCCTGGTCGCGGCGAAGATCCGCCTGCTTGACCTTGCTGATATTCGCGCCCCAGTGCCAAAGCGGGACCTGCAGGCTCGCCACTACGGACGAACCGAGATTATTGATCAATTGCCCGGTGAAGGGATCGACCTGATGTGTGGCGTAGTGGCTCGCGTCAATGCCGTAGAAATAATCGACGGTCGCCGAGGGCACCAGGTTACCCCACGCACTCGTGACTTCGTGGTTGGCCGCCTGTACGGATGCAACCGCCGCGCGCAAATCAGGGTTCTTGCGTGTGGCCATGACTTGCGCTTCTGAGAACGGAGGGAGGGGTTGTGGCATTTGCAAGTCATCGACCACATTAAAATTCTCGTTGAAGTCAGGAAACAGGAGCACCGCCAATTCCAGGCGGGTTTTTTCCATCTCCAGGCGAGCCTCCTGTAAATCACGCTGCTGCTGCTCGAATTGGATGCGAGCCTTGATTACATCCGAGTGCGCGACCTCACCGCCTTTTTCCAGCTTCTGGCTGATATCGAGAAATCTTTTTGCCTCTTCAGCCGCGAGTTGTTCCGTGCCATATTTGCGTTGCGCGACCACCAATCCGTAGTACGCCTTGACCACGGTCACCAGCAGGCCGCGAGTCGCGATCTCCGCGCGCGCTTTGGCAACCGCCTCCGCAGCCGCGGTTCTTCGATACTCTCCATAGGAGGACAGCGAGAACTCTTGATGCACGCTGCCCTGGCTGATGTACTCGTGCACGCCGTTGTTGGCGATGTAGGTGGGCGTGTTGGAACGCGTATTGTTGCTCTCGGTGTAAATCATTGAAGTGTTGAAGTTCGCGTTGGGCAGCATCCCGGCGCGCCCTTGCACTTTGTCTTCATGAGCCAGCCGTGCATCGGTGAGAGCTGAGCGGAATTCGGGACTGTGCACTTTGGCACGCTGCAGCGCGTCCTGCAAGGTGAGGGTGACAGGCGCGCCGGTGACTGCTGGCTGGTCGGGCGCTGAGGACGGAGCCGGCAGGTTCGACTGCGCCACAACCAGAAGGCTGAGAGACACGGGGAGCAGCGAGAGCAATCGAACCCATCGCAAGTAGCGTCTCAACGCGGCCAAGATCCTCATAGTGCCTCCCCATGGAGCGCCTTAGGATACCGAAAAGAACATTAAGAAAAGCTGAAACTGAAAATTCATATGCCTGAGATGAGTCCGCGCTTAGCCTTGGCCTCCCGTTCCGGACCTAAGGTCATACGCTTTTGGCCCAAATTGGATTCGAGGGGAAGTCGTCGCGCGCACTCTCAGACGCTAAGTCCCGGAAATCATTGGTTCGCGTTGCCCGAGTAGCGGAAGCGAAACTTTGGCGAAAGGTTTGCTAAGTAAAAGAACGAGTTCGTCAACCAAGTTTTGGAGTAAGAAACGCAATGACGATGATCAATCTGGACGCAATCAAAATTACGCCTCGTGATGGGGAAGTCCTGCGACTGCTCGCCCAGGGATGCAGCAATAAGGAGATTGCAGGCTCTCTGCACATCAGTCCACGCACCGTGAAACAACACCTGCGCACTTTGTTCTTGCGCGCCGGTATTACCGATGGCCGCAAGCGGGTGAAGCTGGCGACCGCCATGTTTGCCAAGGAGCAGATGGAGTCATGCAGCCACGCGATCAGTTAACTGCCAAGGAAATCCACGTTGCCACCCTGGTGTGGGAAGGTCTGACCAACCGGGAAATTGCAAAAATCATTGGGACCACGGAGCAAGTGGTAAAGAACTACTTGCGGACCGCCTTTGACAAGCTCGGGGTGTGGAGCCGTCTGGAACTGGCACTCTACGTAGCCAATCA